>CANCGR010000258.1 GCA_947377625.1 Gammaproteobacteria bacterium
GGCGCAATGTTCGACCGCGAAGCGATGATTCTCGCCCTCGAACAACAAGAGCCACTGTGGGAAATCGGCACCAAGGCTGCCTATCATGTGCATCATCAGGGTTTTCTGCTGGGTGAACTGATGCGCCGCGTTGCCGGCACGACAGTCGGTCCGTTCTTGCGCAAGGAAATCACCGATCCTCTCAAAATCGAGTACTACATCGGCCGCATGAGTGCCGCTGAACAAGCCACAGTGGCCGAAGTAATGCCCAACATGAGCGCGCGCTTGTTCGCCGCGAAGGATCACGACGATCAAAGTTCCTTGCGCGCACTGGCCTTCAAACAAAACCCGATTGAACCCTGGGCCAGCACGATGAACAGTGCAATCTGGAAGACCTGCGAAATCGCCAGTGGCAGCGGCCATGGCAATGCGCGGGGCGTGGCGAGAATTTACGGCGCGCTTGGCAACGGCGGCACGCTTGATGGCGTGAAGGTGCTGGGCAAGAGCGGCATGGAGGCGATGATGGTCGAGCAACACAATCAAACTGAAGCGCTGCAGGATCGCCCCTATCACCAAGCACTCGGCGTACTACTCAATACACCGGAAGCGGTTTACATGGGCCCAAACATGCGCAGCTTCGGCCATCACGGCCTCGGCGGTTCAATTGGTTTCTGCGACCCGGATGCCGGCATAGGCTTTGCCTATTGCTGCAACAAGATGCATGCGGTGGGCACCAATGGGCCGCGTGCCGCACGCTTGATTGATGCGTTGTACAAAGCGCTCTGACAGCGTCTGCGTTCACCCCGCAGCAGAGGCTCCGCCATCAACGTTGAAGATTTCACCGTTAACAAAGCTGGCTTCCTTGCTGAGCAAAAATGCAATCGCATTGGAGTTGTCTTCGTAAGTGCCGATGCGACGCAGTGGATTTGACGCCGCGCGTTTCTCGTACACTTCTTTGGTATTAAGACCAAGCGCTCCCGGGGTTGGCACTGATGCCGGCGAAACGGCATTGACCCGAATGCCTTGCGGGCCGAGTTCAGCACCCAACACTTTGGTGAGCACTGTCACTGCTCCCTTCACTGCACTGTAGACGGAAGTATTGGGATAGCCACGATGCGCTACCGGCGACGACATGTTGATGATGCTGGCGCCACGCGACTTGTCGTAATGTTTCAGCAAGGCCTGCGCTGACCAGAACGGCGCCTTGATGCCAACCGCCAGCATCGCGGTAAGACGCGCATCTTCCACTTGCTCCACCGGGCAGTAATGCAAAATCATCGCGTTATTGATAATGGCGTCGATGCGACCACCGTGGCTGGCAAATTCGTCAGCCACCCGCAGGAAAGTCTGCTGGTCAGCAAGATCACCCACATAAGCATGGGCTTCATAGCCCTTCGAAATCAGGTCGGCCACCGTGGCCGTGCAAGTAGCGGTATCGATATCGGCCACGCCGACAATGGCACCGCAGGCGGCCAGATGTTCGGCCAGATGCTGGCCCAGGCCGCGACCGGCGCCGGTGATAAGGATGTAGTGCTGGCTTAAATCAGGTTTCATTATTGTTGTCTCCCGTTGATCTTGTATGATGCCCATACTAGTGAATTCGCCTTCACGATAACAACAATCCATTAACACTGTTTTCAATCACCAGGAGAGAGCATGTCTACTGATTCCCGCAAAGCCCTTCGCGAACTTGGTCTTAAAACCCGCACGGAAGTGTTGGGCCAGAAATATGTCGATGCCGCGATGAACAACCGCAATGATTTCAACAGCGGCCTGCAGGAATTGCTTAACGAATATTGCTGGGGTGCCGGCTGGAACGGCCCGCATCTGAGCCGCAAAGAGCGCAGCCTGATCAACCTGGCGATGCTGACCGCGCTCGGCAAGACCCACGAAGTCGCCACTCACGTGCGCGGTGCCAAGAACAACGGTCTTACCAATGAGCAGATCGCTGCCGTGTTTCTGCAAACTGCCGTTTATTGCGGTGTGCCTTCTGCGGTAGACAGCTTCCGCGCCGCCAACACCGTGATTACCGAGTGGGATGCCGAGCACGCTGCCAAAGCCACAGCGGCACCCAAGGCCAAACCCGCTGCCAAAAAAGCCGCTAAAACAGCCGCCAAGACAGCCGCCAAGACAGCCAAGAAGAAGTAACGCTTCATGACAATCTCCAGCATCACTGCACCGGCCACCATCGGTTTTGTCGGCCTCGGCAACATGGGCAAACCCATGGCCAAATTGTTGGCCGCTGCCGGCTATAAACTCTGCGTCAGCGATCTTAACGCTGACGCAGTAAAACTTTTCTGCGCTGAAACGGGCGCCACCGCTGCCAGCAACTTGCAACAGTTGGGCTCTGTCAGCCGTGTCGTAATCACGATGCTGCCCGATGGCAAAGCCGTGCGCAAAGTGCTAATGGAAGCCAATGGTGTGGTCAGTGGTTTGCAAGCGGGCGCTATTCTCATCGACATGAGTTCAAGCTCACCGGTCGACACACGCGTGCTGGCACAAGAACTCAAAGCCAAAGGCTTCGAGATGATTGATGCACCGGTTTCCGGCGGCGTTGTCAAAGCCGTTTCCGGTGGGCTTGCGATCATGGCAGGTGGCGACACTGACACGATTGCTGCTTGCCAATCCCTGCTGGAAAAGATGGGCAAGGTTTTCGCCACTGGCGGCTCCGGCTCCGGCCATGCGATGAAGGCGATCAACAATTTCCTGTCAGCCACTACACTGGCGATTACTTCCGAAGCTGTCATTGCCGGCGAAAAATTCGGGCTGGATCCAAAAGTGATGGTCGACATCATCAATGCCTCCACCGGCCGCAGCAACAGCAGTGAGCACAAGTTCCCCACCTTCGTGTTGCCACGCAAATTCACCTCGGGTTTTTATCTGGGCCTGATGGCGAAGGATCTGCGCTTTGCCAAAGCATTGGTAGATTCAGTGCAGGATTCCAACATCTTCGTTGATGCCATCTCCAAACTCTACGACGAAGCTGAAGCAAAGATGGGGCCGATGGCCGACAACATCGACATCCACCGTTATCTGGAAGAGCTCGCCGCCAAAGAGTAACCATGAGCACTGTGCAACCCTTCAAGGTTTACGCGATCCGCTACGCCACAGTGGCGCGCCATGCCAGCGAGAACTTCATCGGTGGCGATCCGCATGAACGCGGCATGGACATGGATTATTTCGTGTGGGTGGCCATCAGCGACAGCAAGACCTGGGTCATCGACACCGGTTTCAATCAAGCCGCCGCCATCAAACGCAAACGCAATTTTCTGCGCTGCCCCACTGAAGGATTGAAACTGCTGGGCGTTGATGCCGAGCAAGTAGAAGACGTCATCGTCACTCACCTGCACTACGACCACATCGGCAATTTTGATTTATTTCCCAACGCCCGCTTCCATCTGCAAGACGCCGAACTGAACTACGCCACCGGCCGCTACATGAGCAAACCCTTTTTCAGCGGCGCCTATGAAGTCGATGAAGTAGTGGCGATAGTGCGCAACGTCTACGCCGGCCGCGTCAGCTTCCATGCCGGCGATGTGCAACTTGCTCCCAACATTTCATTGCACCTCATTGGAGGCCACACCAAGGGCCTGCAGTGCGTGCGCTTGTGGACTGACAACGGCTGGCTGGTGCTGGCCTCCGACGCCAGCCACTACCTGGCCAACATGAACGAAGGCCGCCCCTTCCCCATCGTTGCCGAAGTCACCACCATGATCGACGGCTGGGACAAACTGCGCTCCCTGGCCGACGATCCGCGCCGCATCATCCCCGGTCATGATCCTGAAGTGATGAAACGTTACCAATCCCCCACCCATGCGATGGAAGGAATTGTTGTTAGACTGGATGAATGATTTTTTATTGATGTACAACAAAGCTACGAGGCCTGCGGCAGCGATAGGTTTCCGCGACCGTCGTAGGCCAAGGATGGCCGGAGCCGAGCTTACAGGGACGTACTCGTAGCGTGTCGCGGAGGCCTATCGCTGCCGCAGGCCCGCACGGTATAAATACAAAAAAGAGGACACAATAATGACACTGCCCGTTCCAGCCAATTGCCCCCGCTCCGACATGGACATCTTCTGCATGGATGCCATCCTGCACCCCGACAACTACGACGTCGTGCTGCGCGAGATGGCACCGGTCGTGTATCTCACCAAATACGACATGTATGTCACCGGCCGTCACGAACACAGCCAGAAGATCCTCGCCAACGACGACCAGTTTTCCGCCTTCAAACGCCCGTTCTTCGAACCCAAGTCAGTACGCGCCGACATCCTTATCACTGACGACCGCCCCAAGCATCCGCGCGTGCGTCGCCCGATCCAGCGCGCCATGTCACCGGCGGTAATGCGGCAGATGAAGGAACACTTCACTGCCGAAGCTGACAAACTGGTAGACCAGCTGATGGCGAACGGCACGGTTGAGCTCGAAGGTCGCCGCGATCTGGTTGGCAAATATGTGCTGAAAGTATTTCCCGATGTCATCGGCCTGCCGGAAACCGGTCGCGAAAATCTGCTGGATTACGGCGATGTCGTATTCAATACCTTTGGCCCCGAGAACGAGCTTTATCACCAAACCCTGGCCAAGGCCGGCCCGGTGCTGGAGTGGGTGGTAAATGCCTGCAAGCGCGAAAATCTGACGCCCGGCCTGATGGGTGTGCAGATGTATGAAGCCGCTGATACCGGCGAAATCACCCATGACGAAGCCATGCTGCTGGTGTTGTCGATTCTGTCGGCCGGCAGTGACTCCACTATCGTCTCGTTGATGAACACGCTGGCCGCATTCTCCAAATTTCCCGAGCAATGGCAGCATTTGCGCAGCACGCCGACGCTGATGCGTACCGTGCTGGAAGAAAGTCTACGTTATGAATCCATCACCCGTTTCCTTGGCCGTGGCGTGATTACCGATTTCGACATTGAAGGGGTCGTCGTGCCGGCCGACGCCAAGATCGGTGCCATGATGTACGCCGCCGGTCGTGATCCGCGCCGCTGGGACAACGCCGACAAATTCGACATCAGCCGCCAGGTTGTCGGCCACATTGGTTTTGGTAC
>CANCGR010000259.1 GCA_947377625.1 Gammaproteobacteria bacterium
CTCGGCCTGCGTGTTTCGTCTTTCACCAATACCAATGATGCGGCTTTCACGCGTTACATTTTCAACAAGGAAGTACTGGCCGTGCCCTTTACGATCTACCGGGCAACCGATGGCAAAAAGACCATTGTTATCCCGGCCGGTGAATATCCGTACGCAGAAATGGTGGGTGCCCTGCAGTTCGGCACGCACCGCAAGTTTTCCGGCAACTTCAATCTGCAAGGGGGGGAGTACTACAACGGCACTCACATGATGGAGAAGGGCAATGTGACGTGGCGCCCCAACCGTTATTTCAGCGCTGATGTGTCGGCGACAGTCGACAACATTCAACTGCCGGCCGGCAATTTCATCGTGCGGCAGTTTGGCTTCACTACGGTGGTGACGTTTTCTTCAACGCTGTCGTGGAGCAACCTGCTGCAGTACGACAACGTGTCGGAAAATCTTGGCATCAATAGCCGCTTGCACTGGATTCCCAAGGCGGGCCAACAGGCGTTTGTCGTGCTGAATTGGGGGCTGGTGGATTTCGACAAGGATCACAGTTTCACTTCTACCGTTGCTGACTTGTCGTTGAAGTTCAATTACACATTGAGGTTCTGATACTCAAGAGAAATTCTTCGTAGAACCTCTGACCGGCACAGCGTTCACGGAGGTCCCCGTAATCTTCATGGCGAAGACCAGCCGCAATGGCTGTCGTACAAGCTCTCAATTGCCCAAAGTGCTATATCGATTTGCTACGAAGAAACGCATCCAGTTCACGCAGGTCGTCTTCAACGCCGGTCATGTGGGGGTAGACCTCGAGTGCGGCGTTGAAGGCGGTGCGCGCGCCCAGGTAGTCGCGTTGGGCCAGTTTGACGAGGCCGCGGCCGGAGAGGGCGCCGAAGTGGAAGGGTTCCAGTTGCAGGGTTTTTTGGATGTCGAGTTCGGAGGCGGCGAAATTCTGCATCACGTAGTAGACAGTGGCGCGTTTGTTCCAGGCTTCGGCGTAATCAGGGGCGATTTTAATCAGCTGGCTATAGGTGGCCAGCGCCGCGGTGAGCGCGCCGCTGTTCATCTGCGCGATGCCCTGCTGCATGAGTTGCTGGCACTGGGGGTCGGCGTGCTGCAGCCACAGCTGCCAGATGGCTTGCTCGACAGGAAATGAGCTGGCGGCATCAGGTGCCTCATGCAAACGCTTGAACAGTTTTTCCAGTTGCGCATCGTGTTGGTCTGCCCACGCCAACTGGCCAATCCCCATGCAGGTTGCAAGGGCAACAATTGCTGACAATCGACGTATGGCAAACATAAGAACACCGGATGACAAAATATGAGCCTCCACATGGCTGGAAGCTCGAACTTACTCTGTTATTCTGCGGGCCGGAACACAAGCAGATTTTGCAGCAAAGGAGCCATCACATGATTCTGCAAGCCAATAAAGTCATTACATTGTTTGCCTGTTTGTTGCTCGGCGCGGCGCCGTTGTCGGTGCAGGCTGCCGATACCAAGCCGCCAGTCAATGAAACCAAACAGCCGGCCAAGGTAGTTGCCAAAGCCAAGGTGGCAGCGCCGCCACTGAAGCCTTTGCCGGGCATGGAAGAGTCAGTGCCTGTGCTCAAGGACAAAAAGACCATCCGCATGCTGACCAGTGCGGGCGAGGTGGTGATCGAGGTCTATCCGGCTGCGGCGCCGCATGCAGTGCAGCGTTTCCTGGACTTGGTGAAAAGCGGTTTTTACAACGACACGCCGATGTCGCGCGTGGTGCCGGGCTTTGTTGCGCAGTTCGGTATCAACTGGCGCGAAGGGCACAAAAAGTGGGAAAACAATTATTTCAAGGACGATGAGAGCAAGTTTGCACTGGAACGCGGCACACTGGCCTTTGCCAAGGCCGGCGCTGATACCAATGCCACGCAGGTCTTTATCAACTACACCGAAAACAACCGGCTTGCAGTTCGCATGTACAACTTCACAACTTTTGGCAAGGTTGTGCGCGGCATGGAGGTGGTGGATAGTTTTGCCGAAGTAGGCGAGCCTGGCATGGGGCTTGATCAGGATCGCCTGTGGAATGACGGCGAGGCTTACCTGAAATCGCTTGATAAGAAGCCCACGATGATCATCAGTGCTGAAGTGGTCAAATGAGCGACAGCCTTGCGGTGGGGTTTATCCCGGTCGCAGGGTCATAAAACCAGCATGTTGCTTGAGTGTGTGTTCCGGAATTTCCACTAGCGTGATGAAGCCGAATGCAGGCAGCCAACAAAAAGCGCACGATCACTGGCAGCAGGATTCTGCTGGCTTTTTTCTGTTGTGTTGCTGCTACGGTTGCAGCGGCCCAGTCTGTCGACGCACAGCTCATCACGATAGGTGCCGTCAGCGGCCAACTCGGGCCTGATGGTGCCGGCAGGGCCGTGATATTCAGCAACTATCTCGATAGTCAGCTGCCCGGCAACCATTTCCAAGTAATCCCCTTCGATACCATTGAAGCACTGACTGCGGCGGTTGATGCCCGCAACATCAAGTTTGCCTTCGTTACCCCGGTTGCCTTTGTGCAACTTTCCCAACGGCACCTGCTGCGACCGATGGCGACGGTAACGCAGCAAGTGAATGGGCAGCTGTATCCGTGGTTGGCCAGCAGTGTGTTTGTGCGCGCTGACCGGCTGGACTTGCTGACCTTGCATGATGCCAAACGCCGGAAAGTAACCGCATTTTCACCCACAGCGCTGGGCGGCTGGCTGGCTGCGTTGCGCGAATTGCGCAATATCGGCATCCGCGAAAGTGATTTGACTGAGCTGCATTTTGCTTTTGCCAATGCCGATATCGTGAAAGCGGTGTGCGATCAGCAGACCGATATCGGTGTGCTGCCGGCCAGTACTTTCCTGCGCTTGCGCAGCGACTGTGCAGCACCGCTGAGGGTCTTGAAGCTGCCAACGCCTTTCATCGACAGCCGGTTTCCGGTGGACAGTAGTTCACATGTCTATCCTGAAATCGCATTTGCGCAGATTGGCATTGAGAACGAAGCCTTGGTTTCGAAGCTGACGATTGCATTGCTCTCTATGCAGCCCGGCAGTGATGAGTCGAAAGCGATCAATATCGCCGGGTTCACTGCGCCACTGGAATACAGTGCAGTAGCAGACTTGATGAAGGAGCTGCAGGTTGCGCCGTTCGACGGCTTCGGCGAGATCACCATCAGCCAGTTTGTGCAGCAGCATCGCGGTTCGCTGGCGATTGTGATGTTTGTCATTGCCGGTATTCTGGTGCTCGCTTATGCGCGCAACAACCGGTTGCAGCGCAAGGTCAGGCAGTCGGAGCTGTTCCGCAACCAGATTTTCTCGCGTTCGCAATTTGCCGTACTGGTGTTCGATGCCAATACCCGGCATATCGTTGACATCAACAGTGTGGCAATCAAGTTGTTGGGTTACAGCTGCGCTGATGAGCTGATCGGAAAGAACCCTTTGGCAGCATCCGCTCAGGTCCAATATGACAGCGGTAAAGTGCGCGAGGGTATTGAAATCGTACTTGATCAGCTGGAGTTCGATCAGAACCCGCTGGTTACCCAATGGCTGATGCGCCGTCCCAATGGTGAACTGTGGGATGCTGAAGGCCACATGGTGCCGTTCACCTATGGCAACGACAGATTCATCCAGGTCACGCTGGTGGATATCACCGAGCGCAAACGCATCATCAAGGAACGTGAGCGCATGGAGCAGCACCTGCAGCACTCACAGCGTCTGGAATCCATTGGCCGTTTCTCCGGTGCCATTGCGCACGATTTCAACAACCTGCTGACGGTGATCAACGGTTACAGCGAGCTGTTGCTGCTCAATGCCGAACAAGACGACAAGCAGATGCATGTTTATCGGGAAATCAGCCAGGCCTGTTCGCGGGCCGGTCAGCTTACCAACCAGCTGCTGACGTTCAGCCGTCGTCGCATGATCAGAATGGAGGCGTTGGATGTAAACAGGATCATTGCTGAATCGGTGTCGATGTTTGGCAGACTGCTGGGTGAAACTGTTTCGTTGCATACCACTTTGTGCAGCGAAGACACTCTTACGCTGGCGGATTCCGGCCAGTTGCACCAGGTGCTGATGAATTTTGTCGCCAACGCCAAAGACGCAATGCCTGATGGGGGCAAGCTGGAGATTACCACAGGGTTGTGTCAGGTCGAGGGCGCGCAGGCCAGCCAGCTGAATCTGGAGTCTGGCGCTTTCATCATGCTGCAAGTAAGTGATAATGGCATTGGCATGAGCCAGGATGTGCAGAGCAAGATTTTCGAGCCGTTCTTTACCACCAAAGGCGAGCGCGGTACCGGCTTTGGGCTTGCCACCGCCTACGGCATCATCAAGCAGTGCAAGGGCAGCATCACGTTTAACTCCGAGCCCAACGTCGGTACCACCTTCACACTGTATTTGCCGGTCACAGCCGTCAAGTTGGCCGCAGCATCACCCAAGCCGGCGATAGCGGCGCTGCCTGGCAATGGCCCCCGCACGGTGCTGGTAGTGGAAGACGAGCATGATGTGCGCAGCTTTGCCTGCCTGCTGCTGCGAAATGCCGGCCTTGCCGTGATCGAGTGTGACTCGGGCATGCGGGCGCTCGAACTCGCCAAGGCCCATGCCGGTGAAATCGACCTGCTGTTTACCGATGTGGTGCTGGGTGATATCAGCGGCATCAAACTGGCTGAACAATTCCAGGGTTTGTTTCCTGCTACGCCGGTGTTGTTCACTTCCGGTTATGCCAACGATGAGCTGGCCCTGAGTGAGATTATCAAGAGGCCTGTCAGTTTTATTGCCAAACCGTATTCACCGGCTACACTGCTTGTCAGCATTAAAACCCTGTTTGAGGAACATCCTGTTCTCGCCTTATGAAACATCGCCACATACTGTTTGCCAGCCTGATCGGCACCACCATTGAATTCTACGATTTCTACATCTACGGCACCGCGGCGGTACTGGTGTTCCCGGCGCTGTTCTTTCCGGGCAGTGATCCTGCCACTGCCACGCTGCAGTCACTGGCCACGTTCGCACTGGCGTTTCTGGCGCGGCCGATCGGCTCG
>CANCGR010000260.1 GCA_947377625.1 Gammaproteobacteria bacterium
ATGGTCAGCGAGAACCTTACCGGGCCGGAAGAAAAAGGTACGGGCTTTGGTTTGTTTGTGTTTCTCGCGTTTCTGGAAAAATACGGCATCGGTGTGGCGCAAGGTGGCAGTGGCCAGTTGTCGCAGGCCTTGATTCGTTGCATCGAAGATCATGGTGGCAGTGTGATTGGCAATATCAGCGTCAACAAGATTCTTACCAGTAAAGGCCGTGCGGTGGGTATTACTACCGATGATGGCCGCACCTTCAATGCCAAAGATGGCGTCATTGGTGCGATTCACCCGCACGATATCGGCAAGTTCATTGATGGCGTTGAGCCGGAAATTGTTGAAGCAGCGGCCAAGGCGCAATTGACTGAGAACGTGGTGTTCACGGTGCACGCCGCGCTGAACGCGCCACTGGAATTCAAATGCGGTGAGAAAGCGCGCAGTGCGATGATGATTGAACTGTTGCCTGATCGTCTTGATGTGTTGCGTGGCCACTTCGATGATTTGCGCTACGGCCGCATTCCGAAAGATTCATTGATCGGGCTTGGCTCGGTTACCAACATCGACCCCTCACGTGCACCCGCCGGCAAAGCCACGATGCACGCGTGGGACTATGTGCCTTACGAACATCCGAACGGCGGCGCCAAACACTGGGACGTGTGCAAAACGCAATTCGCCGACCAGATGTTGGAAAAAATGGGCGCGTACATCAACAACGTCGGCAAAGACAACATCATTGCCTACCACTGCGACAGCCCGCTCGACATGGAACGCCACTCGGCGTCGTTCCGCAAAGGTGATATTCACGGCGTTGCCTACAACCTGGTGCAGAACGGCTCGCATCGACCCACGCCTGATCTGGGGCAGAACACTGTGCCTGGGGTCGATCGCTTTTATCTGGTTGGGCCGTTCCAGCATCCGGGCGGTGGTGTGTTCGGTGCAGGCCGCGCTACTGCAATGAAGATGTTTGATGATTTGGGATTGTCGGTCGACAAGCTGAACTGAGTTCAGTGTGGCTTTTGCAAAGGCAAAAGCCACACAATCATGCTTTGATCACTCTGGAACCAGCCAAGGAATGTTTGGATATGGGAAACTTTGAATCCTTTGACCTTTTGAAAACAAACGCACTCGCAGAACAACAAACAACACCGTAATAACAAACCACAGAACCAAAAAGAAGTTGCCGACATCAGCGTCGTACACCGATGCCGGACGAACATCATAAAAGTGCTGGACTATGGGCAGTTGCGGCGGAAACCACCAGCCGTTTTCTTTCACGCCCCACCAGTACCACCAGTTAAGCAGCATGCCGCACCCGAAGATTGCGAGGCCGTAGATATTCCACGCAATGCGACTGTGCGTTGTGCGCTGAGCGATTTCGACAAACATAAAGAGCAGCGAAGCGACGACCCAAATGAGGGAGCTGTGTTTTGGATAGGGTTCGATACAGGTAAAGGCAACCCCGAAGAACAAGCTCACCAGCACCAACACTAGAATTCGTACTATTAGTTTCATCAAAACTCCTATCGACCACGGTGCAAAAGTTTCACACCACGCTCATCACATAGTGGCTGTCCATGTATTCGCGAATCTTCCACACCAGGCCGTCCTTCACTTCGATAACCCAGCAGTATTGGTTGTTGTAGAAATTGCCGTTGCGCAATTTGCCCTGGCCGCGGCTTTCGACGCAGACGACATCGCCCTTGCAAAAGATGTTGTCGACTGTGGTTTTCGGATCGCCGTCTTCAAAAATACCGCGCACGGGTGCAAGGAATTCATCAACGATGACATCGCGCGGCGCATGCACACCGGCGCCTGGCACGTTCTTTACCATTGGAGTCCAGCTGGCATCGGGATGCAAGGTGGCGCGAATATTTTCGAGCTCGCCAGTGCTGAGCACTGCGAAGAAATTGCGCACCAGTTGTTCGTTTTGTTCGGGGGTAGACATGCTTTACTCCTGATTAAAGATTCAAGTTATTCAATGTTTTCAAGCGGCGGCTTTGATTTTTCCTGGTGCAGTTTCTTTCAGGAACAAGCTGCATATGCCACCGCAAGTTGCACACACCATCATCATCACCATGTGGGCGACCAATGAGCTTTGGTCGGCGAACCAGCCAGACAGGGGCGGCGCCAGTACGCCCCCGAAAATCTCGCCAACCGCCACCACCAAACCCATCGACGACGCAGCCAGTGCTCGCGGTACCGTTTCCGATGGCACCACGCCCATGAACAACGCGAAGGAACCGGAAGCTGCCCAGCCCACCATCAGCAAGAATTTCAGCATCAACAGCGAGCCGTCGAAATGCAGCGCGGCGATGGGTGTGACCAGGCCGATGAAGGTAAAGATGATCATGGTGGGCTTGCGGCCTATGCGTTCGGAAATGGCCGGCACGATAAAGCCGCAGATCATCGTGGCATAGCCCGACCACGACACCACCTCGCCTGCGCCTTCCGGCGTCATGTGTTTGACCTGGATGAAGAACAACTGCAGAAAGTTGAGGCCGACCAGATACCACGAAACCATAAACACGGCGATGCCACAGCACACCAGAATATTGCGATGCTTCAACATCGCCAGCATGCCCGGCTTGCTTGCCTTGGTTTCAGCGATGGCCGCAGCCACGGCCGCCATCGGCTCGCGCACGAACATCCAGATGAAAGCGGCACAAATCAAGCCGGGTATCCCGCACAGCAAGAAGGCGGTGTGCCAGCCATAACTTTCCGCCAAGCGCGGCAGTACCAGCGGCGCTACTGTGGTGCCCAGGAACGACGCAAAGAAATTCTGCATCAACCCGGCGTTGACGCCGCGACGGTTGGGCGACGATTCCACGTTCATTATGGCAAAGCTGACCGGCAGGAACGGCCCTTCGGACAAACCCATGACCACGCGCGACAGCAGCAGCATCATGAAGGTGCCAGCCAGACCGGACAGCATCGAACACAGCGAGAACACCACCACCGACACCATCAGGAACGGCTTGCGCACACCACTGCGATCTGACCACGCACCGATGGTATAGGCGGAAATGGCCCAGGTAATCGACAAGCCGGAATTGAGCAAGCCTGCTTCAGTCTGGCTGAGTTTCAGATCAGCGATGATGTAGCTCAGCAAACTGAAAATGGCATTGCGGTCGAAGAAAAGGATGCCGAAGGTAAAGCTCAGCAACAGCAAGAGGCCGTTTTCGTAGGTGTACCATTTTGATTTTGTTGTCATGCCCCTCGTCTCCTGTTGTTGTTATGAATTTCTGTTGTTGTTTTTATGAACGCCCGTTGAACTCGCGAGCCCTATTCATCAATAAACGAAATCGTACGAACTTCCATGCTTTGTCGCGGTGGCGCTCCTTCAGGAGTCTCGGGATCAGAGAACGCGGTATGCCCGGTCCACTGCGGCGCCGAACCATCAGAATCATAAAGCTTGAACGCAAACATCTCATCGGGCCGCATCTCTTTCACGTAGTACCAGCGATGCTGCGGGTTGTAGCTCAGATTGAAACCAAACAACGGCGGCCGGTTCGGGTCATCAAGCCCGCCGCGAATTTCACTGTCGTGCAGATCAGTCGGCAATACTGACGATGCATCACACAACGCCAGCGGTGTGCGATAAACCGTAGTAATCGGACGCCAGAAATTCATCAGCACCACGCGCTTTTGCAACCAGTAATCAGCCTCTTTGCCCAAGACGATGCGCACCTGTTCCTCCACAGTCGGGCGACCATAATCCACATGCGCACCAAAAGCCGGTAATCGCCCCTGCTTGTTGGCAGGGTCATCGCTGCGCGCCACCGGCCCGAACGCAATCGCATGTGCCGCGCCGTTCACCTGTTTGGCCAGCGCAATCACTTCACCGTAGAACACTTGTTCAATTTCCAACGGATCGAAGAAGTTCTTCACTGCAGTCTTGTGTTTGAGCAGCGCAAACCCGTTGTTGGCAATGCTGATCTTGTCTTGCAGTGGCCGCATGTCGGTCAGCGTCATCTCGTGGTCGTCGGCCGGCCAATAGGAGCGGTCGCGGTCGGCGGGATAGAAAATTGAGCGCTCGCCTTTTACCACATAGCGTATGGTGGCCTTGATCTGGTGAGGCGATGCAGTAGAGCTGGCGGGGGGTGACATGGGCGCGGGTTCTTGTTGCCGGTTTTTGGAGTTCTTATAGCATTGGCCAGTATCCAAATAAAGCCTTGCCCCAGTACACTCGACCCAAACCACAACAATAACGATTAAGGGGAAGCCATGACCTTGCAACAGGTGCACGACCGTATCGAACAAAACCCTTTGCGCCCCTACCAAATGCTGATAATCGCGCTCGGCGTGACGATCAACCTGCTCGATGGCTACGACATTCTCGCGCTGTCAGTCATCTCACCAATTCTCACGCGCGAATGGCAACTGGGGCCTGAATCCCTCGGGCTGTTGTTGAGCGCCACCTTGGCAGGCACGGCTACCGGCGGCTTTTTGCTGTCACCGATTGCCGATCTGTGGGGCCGCCGCACCTCCATCATGGTCAACCTGGCGTTGATGAGCATTGGCATGCTGCTCTCCTCTGCGGCTTCTTCGGTGGAAATGCTGTGGGCCATGCGCTTCATCACCGGCCTTGGGGTGGGTGCCATGTCGGCGTCGGTCGGCACGCTGATCTACGAATACTGCAACCTCAAGAGCCGTAACCTCGGCTTGGGGCTGGTGGTGGTGGGTTACAGCGTGGGCCAGGTGCTGGGCGGTTATGTTGCGCCGTGGCTGCGCGATGATTTCAGCTGGCGCGGCGTGTTCGTGTTTGGCGGCCTGTGTTCCGCTGCGTTGTTGCCGCTCATTTATTTCAAATTGCCTGAATCGCTTGATGTAATGGTGATACGGCAAACGCCACAGGCGCTAAGCGTCGTCAACAAAGTGCTGGCCCGCTTGAATCTGCCCGCATTCGCCACACTGCCACCGCCGCCGGTGAAGGCCAAGGACGCCAGTCTGGTGGATCTGGTGCGTCAGCCGATCCTGTCGCGCACCGTCCTTATGGCGCTGAGCTACTTCTTCTACATGATGAC
>CANCGR010000261.1 GCA_947377625.1 Gammaproteobacteria bacterium
AATTCGCGGCTGACGGCAACGGTATACATACTTCACTCCGGTTAATTGTCGTAAACAAAAATGGCTTGCAGCACATCGTCGTTGGCGCTGCTGCCGGTTTGCTGCTGATGCAAACGTTGATACAACGAAGGCGCAGCCTCCAGCGCAACCCGCTCACGAATCCATTGTTGCGGGCGCAATTGGCGAATCATTTCCCACGCGAGTGTGAATCGTCGCTGCTTGTCCCAGCGCCCGCTCAAGGCCGGCGCCAAGGTGCTGACCTGACTGGTGATGAACTGCAAACGATTGCGATGCGCGGCGCCACCGAGCGCGATGTGTGCGCTCTTGCTGCCATACCAACTGCCAATCACGATGCGACTGGTGAAGCCGCTAAGGTTGATGGCGAGATTGAGCGCATCCGGCACACCGCTGACTTCATAGACCAGATCCGCGCCACGCTCACCCAGCGGCTGCATCAACGCAGCCAGCGCTTGCGCATCGGCGGGATCAGCTACCCTGTACGCACCCAATACTTCAGCGCGCTCACGCCGGGCAACAATCGCATCAACTGCCGACAGACTGGCGAGCGGAAATTGCCGCAGCAGCTGCAACAGCAATACCCCGACGATGCCCTGCCCCAGCACCACGGCATGTTCACCCAATTGCGGATTGCCGTCTTGCAGCAGATTCACCGCGGTTTCCATGTTGGCAAGGAACAGCGCAGCTTCGGTTTTGACATCGTCAGGAACCACAATGACTTCACCGGGTGCGGCAATGAAATGACTCGCATGCGGCTGAAAAGCAAACACCCGCTGACCCAGCCAATGTGCTTCCACACCCTCACCAATACTCACAACCACACCAACACTGGCGTAGCCATATTGCAGTGGATAGCCGGCGCTATGCTGCATGAGGGGCAGTGTTGCATCCAACACCATGTTGTCTGGCAGCAAGCCGCGATAGACCAGCAGCTCAGTACCGGCACTCAACGCTGAACACTTGACTGCCACCAGCATTTTTCCCGGCGCGGGCGCTGACAATTGCTGCATGCGGATTTCGACTTGCTGCGGCGCGGTGAACCACAGTTGCTTGGCGGTGATCACGGAATCGCTCATGGAATACCTGCGGCAAAGTTGAGCGCACCCCAGATGATCATGTCATCGTCCAGTTTTTCGCTGTGCATGGGTGACAGCGATGGAAACGGTTGCGCTGATGAGAGTCCCAACTCGCCCACCGCTTTGTAACCACCGATCATCAGCGGCGCCACCGTGATCACCACTGCATCCACCAGTTGGTGTTGCAAAAAAGCCGTAATCACCGACGCGCCACCCTCCACCATCAAGGCGCGAATGCCGCGCTGCTGCAACAAGTGCAAGGCGGCCGGCAAATCAACCTGGCCGGAATCAGAGCTTGCTACCGGCAGAAGATCATAATCACGCACAGTAGAGTCTGCGCTTTGACTGGTCAGCACCCAACAGCGTTTACCCGATGCTGCACATAAACGCGCCGAGACCGGCATGCGCAGCTGGCTGTCGAGCACTATCGGCTGCGGACTATCACCAGTCCATTCACGCACAGTCAGTTGTGGATCGTCTGACAACACCGTACCAATACCCACCAGGATGCCGTCATGCAGGCTGCGCATCTGGTGCGTGATTTTGGTGGAGTTGGCGCCGCTCAGTTGCAATTTTTCGCCGGCGCGGTTGGTCAGGCTGCCGTCAAGGCTTTGGGCATAACACAGCGTGACAAAGGGACGTTGGCCGGCCTGTGAGCCAGCTTCAAACGTAGCGCGGGTTTGCCTGTGCCATTGCTCAATTCGTTGATTGAGGTTCATGCGGCTCACCGTTGGCAGCTGCAACCGGCTTGATGTGCAACTGATGATCCATGCGCTGCAGCTTGGTGAGCAGATAGCCGGCGTTGTCGGTATTGGCGGGAATTTCCAGCGGCACGCGTTCGGTTACATCAATGCCCTTGTCTTTGAGGGCAGCAATTTTGGTGGGATTGTTGGTGATAAGCCGCACGCTATTCACACCCAGTTCCTCCAGCATGCAGGCGGCCAGTGTGTAATCGCGCTCGTCGGCGCCATGGCCCAGCATCAGGTTGGCTTCGACGGTGTCATAGCCCTGATCCTGCAAATTGTAGGCGCGCAGTTTTTCCAGCAAGCCAATGCCACGACCTTCCTGACGCATATAAAGCACAACCCCCAAGCCTTCACTTGCCACCAGCGACAACGAACGCTTCAATTGCTCACCGCAATCGCAACGACGCGAACCGAGCACATCGCCGGTAAAGCATTCAGAATGGACACGCACCAGCACAGAATCGGCACTGGACAGATCACCCATGATCAGTGCCAGATGCTCCTTGGTGTCGAGCGAGTTGTTGTAATAGCACAGCTGGAAATCCCCGAATTCGGTAGGGATTCTGGCGCAGGCCATACGAGTCACTGAGGGTTTGGACATTGCGGGATAATACAGACAGGAATTGCTCTGGCATGTTACGTCCCGACCCCGGGCGAGGCAAGCCGGATAAGGCCAGGTTAAGGAAACCACTATGAGCATTCACAATATTTTCTTTGCAGTGCCCGGCGACATCAACACGCTGACCGGCGGCTATGCCTATGACCGGCGGCTGTTGGCAGAACTGCGGCGCTTGACGCTGCCGATCCAGTATCACGGTCTTGCCGGCAGTTTTCCTTACGCAAATGATACGGCGCTGGCCGACACTGACAGTTGGCTAAGCAGTTTGCCGGATCACTCCACTGTGCTGGTGGATGGGCTGGCTTACGCCGCGATGGATGCCTTGGCAACCAAACACGGCAAGCGCTTGCACTTTTGCGCCCTGTGTCATCACCCGCTCTCACTGGAAACAGGACTTAAGCCTGAAATACGCGACAAACTGCAGCAAAGTGAAAAACGCGCACTGGCCGCTGCTGCTGAAGTTATCGTGACCAGTGCGCGCACCAAACAAATCCTGACCGAACAATTTGCAGTGCCCAAGTCGCGTATTACCGTGGCCTTGCCCGGCACCGACCGGCACGATTATGCAAGGTGCAAAGGCGAGCCACTGCAGTTGCTGTGCGTGGCCACACTCACGCCACGCAAAGCACATCACATTCTGATTCAAGCTCTCTCACAAGTGCAGCACTTGCCTTGGCAGGCGGTATTTATTGGCGGTGACAATTTCGATCCCGATTGGGCTGCGCAGCTGCGCCAACAAGTGCAAGACCTTGGCTTGGCAGAGCGTATTACTTTCGCTGGCGCCAAGAGCAACCTGCATGCTGACTATCTTTACGCCGACATTTTTGTGCTGCCTTCGCTGTTTGAAGGTTACGGCATGGTGTTCGCAGAGGCCTTGTCTTATGGCTTGCCGATCATTGCCGCGCGCGCCGGCGCCGTGCCTGACGTAGTGCCTGCCAGCGCAGGTTTGCTGGTGGAGCCTGGCTCGGTCGAATCACTGAGCGTTGCACTGCAGTCTTTACTGAGCAATGGCGATCTGCGGCGGAGTTTGCAATTGGGCGCACAAGCGGCAGCCTTGAAACTACCCGCGTGGGAACAAACCGCTTTGACTGTACACAAAGCCTTGTTGCGAGCGTCGACGTGGTGAGCGGATTTTCGGTTGAATGGTTGAACTTGCGCGAAGCCGCTGATCAGCGCGCGCGTGATCCACAGTTGCGCGAGCAGGCCTTGGTCTGGCTTGGTTTGAGCGGCGGTGCACGCGCAGCTCACGCTTTTAGTGAGAGCATCGTAGTCGATCTCGGCGCCGGCACTGGCTCCACTTTGCGCGCACTGGCTGTGCCGGGCTCACAGCAATTGGTGTGGCGGCTGGTCGACAACGACGGCGCGTTGCTCGATGACGCGCTGCGTCGTCATGGCAAACATTACCGCATTGAAGACTACCAAAGTGATTTGACTGTGGTCGGTGAGCTACCGCTGGGCGGCGCACGTCTGGTAACAGCATCGGCACTGTTTGATCTGATGTCTGCTGCCTTCGTTGATGCGCTCGTTAAACGACTTTCCTCACTGCGTGGCACTTGGGCCAGCGGGCTCTATGCAGCGCTCAATTACGACGGCACCACGGTGTGGAATCCTGCACATCCCTACGACGCGACAGTGTTGGCAGCCTTCAATCAGGATCAACGGCGTGACAAAGGCGCTGGTCTGGCACTGGGCCCGGAGGCTGGCAACTATCTGGCTGCAGCACTCACACAAGCGGGTTTCAAAGTACAGACAGCTCAAAGCCCCTGGCTGTTGGGCGCAGCAGATGCTGCGATGGTGGAAGCGCTAATCACCGGCATTGCGGATGCTGTGGCAGCAAGCAGCGGCATTGATGAGCAGTTGCTCGCCAGTTGGCGTGAATTCCGGTTTGCTCACGCCGCAAGCGGTAGCTGCACCATCGGTCATGTCGATGTGTTAGCGTTGCCTTGAACCGGGGGCTACAGAAACGATCAATGTCAGACGCCAAACTGTCAAGCCCGACTCCTGTTGATACGCTGCTGTTGTTTGCCGATATCAGCGGCTATACCCGCTATATCAAGGACAATCCCTACGCCGCCGTGCATGCGCTGCAAAATATCCGCACCCTGCTGGATGCCGTGCTTGATCAGCTGGAACCTGATTTCATGCTCGCCAAACTGGAAGGCGATGCTGCGTTTCTGCATGCGCCCGCCGCCGCATTGCAACAAGCAGGAGCGCTGCCCGACAAACTACACGCAGGCTTCGCGGCTTTCGATGCCGCCAAGAGCAAACTAATCGCCGTCAATGTGTGCAGCTGCACCGCCTGCATGACGATGAGCAAACTCGATATCAAGTTCATTCTGCATCAAGGGCCGGTACTGCATTTCACGGCACGCAATACTACCGAGCTGGGCGGCCTGCCGGTGATCGTGCTGCATCGGCTCAGCAAGAATGGGGTGCAGTCACGCCGTTATGCACTGTGGACGCTGGCGCTTTCGCCGCGCATGCAAGCCTTGCAACCGCTTGGCCGCATGACTGAGCACATTGATGAAATCGGCAGCACCGAGGTGGAGGT
>CANCGR010000262.1 GCA_947377625.1 Gammaproteobacteria bacterium
TTGGCGATGGTACCGAGGTTTTCAATGACCTCGTCGCGGGTCATGCCGATGCCGTTGTCCCTGACGGTGACAGTTTGGTTGGCTTTGTCGACCTCAACGGTAATCTTGAGCTCGGCATCGTTTTCATAAAGACCATTGTTGGTCAGCGCCAGAAAACGCAGCTTGTCAGCCGCATCCGAGGCATTGGAAATAAGTTCACGCAGAAAGATTTCCTTGTTGCTGTACAAGGAATGGATCATCAGGTGAAGCAGTTGCTTGGCTTCGGTCTGGAATCCAAGGGTTTCTTTGGCTGCTGCGGTCATGGGGCCTCCTTCAAGTGGTCTGGGACCAGCCAAAAGTATGGGCAACAAGCAGAATTTCAAGGGGCTGGCTGAACTCTCTTTGTGGCCACTAGCCACCATTTGCGCTAATTGATACCAGCGCCGTCATTCTTGTATTGGAGGATAGCCTTTTGCATAAGAACGCCATGAACTGGTTACGACCGTGACAAAAGCGTGTCACGGTCGCATTCAACAATGGCACGGAATTGCTCCGCGTTATTTCTGCGGCATGAAACCCAACATCCACGAGAAGTCCAACTGCACCCAATCTCTACCGGGGATCACAGACGGAATCTGTGGCTTGCCGGTAGCAGGCGCAGTACCTATCGGACCACCAACGCCTTGGCCAGGCGGGTTGAGCACCACATTGATGGCAGCATAGGCATGGCACGTAACACACGATGCCTGTTGTGCTGGCACTTGGGCATTGAGCTCCGTAAAAGAATTGCCCAACAACCCCAATGACTTCACTGGCTCGTTGTAATCGGTTTGGGCACCTACCAAACGATAGTTGCGAAACTCCGGTGCCAAACCAGCCTGGTCCATCAGGTTGGTGACATTCTTGGTGAGTGCAGTTGTTTGCCCTGTACTTTGAGCCGGGTTGGAACCCCATGAATCGTTACAGCTTGAGTAGAGCTTCGGATTGCAACGATTGGGATTGGTGAGGTTGCTCTGTGGTTCAAAAGTCGCCCACAGCCAGTTTGGATACAGTTTGGAGGAGATGTGAATACTGGCCAGTGCGTAGCAAACACCGTCAATGGTTTTCACAAAGACACCCACCGGTTTCCTGGCACCGCAGTCGAAAGCACTGGCGGCGTTGAATGAAGAAGCAGCAACCCAATCTGCTTTGACTTCTACCGCTGCACTTGGGAATTGCAGCGATGTTTTACTGCCCTGAATGTAGGAAGCCTGCCCGGTGTTGGTGGCCAGATTCACGCCAGTTTTTGCTCCGGGGGGAGAATTGACGAAACCAGCTTCTTGGGAATCGACATAGACTTCCTCACAGAACTGCGGATTAGCGGAGAGATTTGCAGGAATAAACGCGTTCAAGGAAGGCACCGCCGGAGTGACAGCGCTGGTGTACATGGCTTGGCAGCCAGGCAGACCGGAGCTGGTGATTGCCGGCTTCACACCTTTGGTGGCCAGCAAGCTGACTGCGTGCGCAAATCTTTTCTTTTCGTTATTGCAGCTGCCTGGAACATACCAACAGCTTTGCTCAGTCCATGTTTCCCAGGCCAAATTGCCGTTGGTCTGACAGTTGATGGCTACGAACACCTGCCATGCAGTTTCTTCTGCCGAGGCTGATTTTTGAGTGGGTAACTGGCAAAAGGCAGAGGGTGCAACTTGTGCGTTGACTGGTGCGATGCCTTGGGTCAATGCCAAACCAACCACAGCCGCCGCCGCTAAAATACTGCATAGTCGTGAAGCGAGCTTGCCAATAAAATTTTGACGTAGTGCTCTTCCTGCTATTTTCATACTTGCTCTCCATAGTAAGCGAATAAACAAATGCAGATGCAGAGCACGCTTGATTGCCGCTGCCCTGTCTGCCGTTTGAAACTAGACGCGCAACGCAGACCAGTCAATCGTGGCAAAACGATGGCGCTGGTTTGTAAAGGGCAGGTGAAGAGTTACTGGTTTGGCTTGAGTTTGCGATTGAAGAAATCAAGTTGCAGCCGGAATTTCTGCAGATTGAGATAGTTGTCTTTCAGTGAATGGCGTTCTCCGGGATAGAGCATCAACTCAAACGGCACACCCCGTTTTTGCAGAGCCGCCATCACGCGTGTTGAGTTGGAGAACTGCACATTATCGTCAGCCATGCCCTGCATCAGCTGCAGCACACCAGGCTTGAGATTGGTGATGCGATTCAATACATCCGAGGCTGCATAACCTTGTGGGTTCTTCTGTGGTGTCGACATGTAGCGTTCAGTGTAAGCCGTGTCGTACAAAGCCCATTGTGTGGGTGGTGCCCCGGCTGATCCTGCAGCGAACGGTGTATCCTTCGCAGTCAACGCCATCAGCGTAACAAAGCCCCCCTGCGACCAGCCCACAATACCGATATGTTCACCATCGACATATGGCAGCGTCTGCAGCCAGCGCGCGCCCATCAACTGATCATCGATATCGGGGCCGCCGAATTGCTGGTAAATGCTGCGCGTGAATTTGACCGAGCGGCCGGGCGTGCCACGGTTGTCGAGCGAGAACACGATGTAGCCGGCTTCTTGCCACAGGTGCAGCTCCGGTTTCATCCACGCTTTCTTGACCGTTTGTGTTGCCGGGCCGCCGTAGATGGAAACGATGACCGGATATTTTTTCGCAGGATCAAAATGCTTTGGCTTGAGCATGAAATATTCGAGCTGCTGGCCGTCGACCGCAGTCAGTTCGCCAAACTCGGGCTGGCTATAACCATCTTTGTAGGGTGCGTAGGGATGCTTGTTATCGAGTTGGTTTTGCTCGATCCAGCGCAGGCGTTTGCCAGCGCCGTCATAGAGCGCAGTCTGCGGTGGCGTCGCAGGATCTGAATAGCTGCCGATGAAGGCGGCACCACCGCCGGAAACCGTGGCGGCCCACCAGCCACCTGATGCGGTGAGCCTCACCGGCTCACCTGCGCTCTTGTAATTGACTTTGTACAGACCGTGCTCGACCGGGGTGTCCTTCGACGCTTCGAACCAGATTTCTCCGCTCTTTTCGTTAACGTCATCCAGCTTGTCGACCGCCCATTCACCATGGGTTACTTGACGGATCAGCGCGCCGTCGGCGCTGTAGTAATAGAAATGTTTATTGCCATCGCGTTCAGACGACCACAGGAAGCTGCCATCGGCCAGCAATCGAAAATCGTCATGCAGTTCCACCCAAGTATCAGAGGTTTCAGAGAGTATCGTCTGCGACCTGCCCGTGTACGGATCGACTTTGAGCAGATCCAGGGTGCGCTGGTCACGGCTCAGACGCTGAACATAAAAAGACTTGCCGTCTTTTGCCCAGTCCACACGCGCCAGATAGATATCGGCGCTAATTCCAAGATCAACTTTCACCGATGAGGCGACACCCAGCGTCTTCACATACAGTTCGACCACTGCGTTGGCTTTGCCGGCGAAGGGATAACGCTGCTCAATGATTTTCACACCATCGCCGCCGATCTCTACCCGTTGCGCGATATCGACACTACTCTCGTCAGTCTTCTGATACACAACTTGTGTTGCCAGTGGCGACCACCAGTAGCCGGTATGACGGTCCAGCTCTTCCTCGGCAATAAATTCTGCAGTGCCATAGGTAATAGCACCCTCGCTCTTCGGTGTCAGTTGCGTTTCAACTCCGGTGCCAAGCTGCTTGAGCCACAGCGTTTGCTCGCGCACGAACGACACGGCTGTGCCATCGGGTGACAATTTGGCATCAACTTCATCAGCGGCAGTTTCCGTCAATCGCGAAATTTTTTTGGTCGCGCGATCGACCATGTAGATGTCGCCATCGAGCGGCATCAGGATGGACTTGCTGTTGTCAGACCACTCATAGGAAACGACACCGCGCGCTGAAACGCGCATGCGTTCGCGACGTGACTGTTCGGCTTCGGAAAGTTGTTTGGCAGGCGACGTCAGGCTGTCGGCATCAACAAGAACATACGGCTCTCCGCCATTCACGGGGACTGCCCACAAGTCTTGTATGCGGACATTGCTGACCTTCGGCTTTAGCCAGGTCAGCAGGGTGCCGTCTGGTGAAAGCTTGGCGCCTACGGCGGTGGGGCCAGACAGGGAAGGATCAGCGAAGACACGCTCGGACGTAAGAACCGCAGTGTTGTTTTGAGCTGCCGGGATTTGTGCCAACACGGCTGCCGTTATCAGGAATGATCCCGGCAGGATCAGCGGAAAACGGGGGAATTTCATAGGTTGCTCTTCCTGCAGTTTTGCCCCGCAGATGCTAGCACTGGCCCTTGCAATTGGCGCCAGCTTTCCAGTTCCGTAAAAACCTGACCAAGTGTCCAGCTTTTGGTACTGACTTTGCATTTAACTTGTAAAGCTGCCTTGAGATGCCGGATATGCACAACACTGGCGCAATTACTGTCCCATCCGCGTCTGTTTGCACGCTCAGAGCTCTGCGTGCCTGGCTAAGGCTGCTGGCCTGCTGCTGTTGGGAGATGTGCGGTGCAACGCAAGCCGCGCTGGATCAGATTAAATTTACACTGCCCTGGCTGCCGGTGGGTGACTATGCCTATTACACGGCAGGTATTGAACTTGGTTTTTATCGTGATGAAGGTATAGACCTGAAGGTGAACCGGGGCTTTGGCTCCATTGATGCCACCACCAAACTGGCCGCCGATGCCTTCGATGTTGGCGAGGTAGATATTGCGGCAGTGATCACCGGGCGTCTCAACAAAAAAACACCCGTGCGCTGCATCGCCAGCAACCAGACCATAAGCCCCGGTGGCTTTCTGGTGCTGAAAAATTCAGGCATCACCTCGCTGGCCGGTCTTGAAGGCAAAACCGTTGGCACCCAGGCAGGTAACGCGATGATGCTATACATGCCGTTGCTAGCACGCAGAAACGGCTTCGATATCGGCAAGATCAAAATTTCCAATGTCGATGCGGCGGCCATGGCAGGGTTGCTGTTTCGCAAGAAAATAGATGCGGCCGCCTTTCTGGTCACCAACCAAGAATTTCTCGACCGGCAGGCATCGCGTTTCGGTGAGCAC
>CANCGR010000263.1 GCA_947377625.1 Gammaproteobacteria bacterium
CTGTGGTTTTCTCGCTTGGCACCGTGGCAGCCGGCACGGCTAACGATGTGAGCGAAATGGCAATCTGGCGTTTTCTCGGAGGCCTTGGTTTTGGTGCTGCCTATGCCATCGCTATTGCGCTGACCGGCGAGTGGTTGCCAGATCGCTGGCGTTCGGTGGCCGTCACCACGATTTCGGTCGGCACGCCTCTGGGTGGCTCGATCGTCGGTGCCTTGGCACCAACCGTGGTGGGTCTATGGGGCTGGCGCGGGGCCTTTACCTGTTTTGGCGCGGTGACTTTTGTACTGTGTGTGGTGCTGATCATTGCCGTGCTGCGTGACAGCCCCGCCTTCCTGTTGGCACGTGGCAGAACGGCGGAAGCGAAAAAAGCTGCCCGCCGCGTAGCGGATGAAGATCTGGATCTGGTGCCAGAGCGCCACATGACAGACACGGCTACTGGTTCGATAGGTGTACTGGATCGCAGCAATTTGCGACTCAACATCGGTGTCGGTCTCGCCTTTACCTCGGCAACCCTGGTGGCTTACGGCATCCTCAACTGGGCCACCACCTTGCTGACGTCCCATGGCTTTGCCTTTGAGCAAGCCTCCTATACCGTCTTTGTCGCAGGCATCACCTCCATTGCCGGCTCCATTTCTGTGGGCTTGCTGATCCAGCGTTATGGTTCAAAACGGGTGATGACTATGGTGGGTGCTGCCTTGTTGGTTAATCTGGTGGTGCTCGCTGCCTTGATTGAATCGACCGCAGGCGCACCGGATGCAAACCAGCGTGTAATGATCATGGCCTTGGTGGGCCTCGCTGCAGCAATCTTCAGCAGTGGCGTAGGTGGCATGTACGCGATGTTGACTCATGGCTACCCGCCCTCGTGCCGTTCTGCCGGTATCGGCTTCGGCATCTTCATGGGACGCATCGGTGCTTATCTCTCCAGCACCTTCGGTGGTTGGCTGCTCGATATTGGCAAGGGCAGCGTTATTCCGTTTTTTGGTGCGCTGTGCGCAGGCGCCGTGCTGTTGATGTTGGCGGTCATGATCAATGATCGTCACGTGCCGCCAGCGCGTAAGGCCTGAAGATCAAAGGGGGTCAGAGTAATTTGATCAAACAGCTGAAGCTGAATTTCAAATTACTCTGGCCCTTTTGATTCACGATTGCTAAAGCTTCCGATGCATGTAAACAGCGCGTTCATGCGAGAACGTTTTGAAACCGAAGAAACCGTGATAACTCCCCGTGCCACTTTGGTTGACGCCGCCGAACGGCAACTGGTTTTCCAGGTAGTGCGAGAAAATACCGTTGATCGTCACACCGCCCGATGAGGTGCGGTTCAGCAGCTTGTCGATGTTGGCTTGATCATCGCTGTAAATGTAGAGCGCCAGCGGCTTGCCACGTTCGTTGATGTAAGCCACAACCTCATCAATATTCTGGTAAGTCATAAGCGGCAATACAGGTCCGAAGATCTCTTCCTGCATGATCAGCATGTCGGGCCTTGCATCGACAAGCAGCGTCGGATGGATCGTGCGGTCGGCCTCCTCCAGCACGCCGCCCACCGCCACACGCGCGCCCTTGGCAATGGCGTCATCGAACAGCCGCTTGATGCGCGCGAAATTCTGCGGATTGACGATCTGGGCGATAGCCTCCTTCTTGATGGCGCCGTCTTCTGTGTAAAGGCTTTGTTTAACTTTGGCCTGAAAGGCGGCGATCAAGCTGTCTTGCTGCGATGCCTTGATAAAGACGTAGTCAGGGCAGATGCAAGCCTGCCCGCCGTTGAATTGCTTGGCCCCCGCCAGATCAGCGCCAATCTTCTGCACATCCGCGCCGTCATCAACGATGACCGGCGACTTGCCGCCCAATTCAAGCGTCACGCTCGCCAGATGTTTGGCCGCTGCAGCCATCACCAGCTTGCCTACGCGCGTGCTGCCGGTAAAGAAGATGTGATTGAACGGCAATTCAAGCAAGGCAGTGGCTACATCCACATCACCTTCGAACACCGCCACTTCATTTTCGTCGAAGGCCGCGCGAATGATGCTCGATGCCACGCTGGCAGTGGCAGGGCACAAGTCGGTGAGCTTGACTATGCAGCAGTTGCCGGCGGCGACGGCGGCCGCGAGCGGACCAAGCACCAGCCCGAGCGGGAAATTCCACGGACCAAGGATCAGGCACACACCGCGCGCTTCCATGACGATCTGAGCACTATCGTTCTTGTTCAGCGAGGGCACCACTTCAACCGGCGTCATCCATGCGTCGAGATTGGCGATGTTCCTCTCAATGTTGGCGACAACGTTGGCAACTTCGGTAATGCGAATTTCGTGTTCTGGTTTGCGGGTGTCTTGTTTCACTGCAGCCACGATGGCATCGCTGTGAGCCTGCACTGCGGAAAGCAGTTTTTGCAGTTTGGCTTTGCGCTGTGCGGCGGAAGACGCTTTCACGTCCCATTGATGCTCTTGTTGAAGTGCAAATACGCGAGCAATGGCTGCGGGCACGTCTGGTGAATTTTGGCTGGTAGGGCTGGACATTAATTGTTCTCTAACTGGGAAAGTGATGATGTGTGACTCTGACACCTGTTTCGCCTTCGAAGCCAATCAAGGTTTGAAGTTCGTTGGCCAAAGAAAGTATGTGCCAAACTTGGGACTCATGCGAAATTCCCCGCCCACCTCTTTACCTTTGGCTGTGAGGTAGTGCTTGTCCTCGCGAGCTTCAAGATGGCCAGAGGCAACCAACTTCTCGGTAAGTTCGCCGGTTTTCATTCCAAGCTTCTGAGCAAGTTTGGACGTGGTCAATTTATCTTGTGGCTCTTCGGCCTCAGGTTTGCTCTCTGTAGCATTTACTACTCTTTCAAGTGAGATGCGTACTTCGTCACTGATACGGATAATTCGTTGTGCTTCTTCGTAAGCGTCTTTATAG
Organism: Gammaproteobacteria bacterium; assembly: GCA_947377625.1. Taxonomy (GTDB): domain Bacteria; phylum Pseudomonadota; class Gammaproteobacteria; order Pseudomonadales; family Pseudohongiellaceae; genus CAILUG01. The sequence continues at coordinate 2,893 of CANCGR010000263.1, forward strand.
AGCTCGGCATCTTCGGATCGGCGCATGAGCACGCCCATTTCGTTGTTGTTAACCTGGCTGAACTCATAGAGATTGAGGCTGGTTATGATGCACAACTCTTCATTGAGATAGCACTTGGCGTGCAAGTTTTTGCAGAAGCTGGTGCGAATGTAGGTAAGTTCTTTGAGCCAGTTTATTTCTTCTGGTTGAAGTTCGCTTTTTCCATAGACTATCCGCACATCAATTTTCAGACGGTTCTTGTCCGAGAGCAGTTCTTTCATTCTGTCGTTGAGTTTCAAGAAAGGGCTGATCAAGATGAGTCGGTCCTTGGCGTCTTTGATCATCTCTTCAAGGAAGTAGTTTGTTGCGCTGGTGTTGAGAAACTTTGCCATGAGGTCCTTTCAGCTTGAGTGTGGAAGAGGCGATATTGAGCAGGCTAACATTTTATGTCTGCGCAGGTGAAATAGAGGCAGTGGCAGATGGTCAGAAAATGCGACTCTGACACCGGTTAATCCATATCTCAGGCTGCATCCAGTACGCGCAATTCAATGTGCAAGCCGGCCGCCGTGACCATGTTGACCAGAATATCCAATGCGAACAAGTTGATCTTGCCGCGCATCAGGTCTGAGACGCGTGGCTGAGTGACGCCAAAGAGAGCAGCGGCCTCGGCTTGGCTCATTTCCATGCGAGTGATGTGCTGCTTGAGTGCTGACATCAAGACCGAGCGCAGCTTCATGTTCTCTGCCAAAGCCGGCGTGTCTTCAATGGCATCCCAGACGCTGGAATAGAGCAGCTTGCCCTTCTTTTTGCTCACCGTTTTAACTCCTTCATCGTGACTCTGACCGCCAATAGCCCAACTCATTCCTCATCCGAAGCATCACGATCCTTGAGCTCCCGAAACTTGTCCGCCATCGTCGCATTGCCGCGCGTCAGTTTCTTTATCGTCACGTCCTGCGCCTTGTCGTTGGCAAGGCGCAGGTTGCGATCGGTGCCGAGCAGCGCATCCTTGGTTTTCTGCAAGTGGTCGATTGATTTGTCGATCTCCTCGATTGCCACTTTGAAGCGCTTGGAGGCGAGCTCGTAGTTGCGGCCGAACGCGTCCTTGAAGGTCTCAAGCTCAGTCTCGAAGTTGGTGATGTCGATGTTCTGCTCCCTCACGAGCGCCAATTCTGACTTGTACTTGAGCGAATTCATCGCCGCATTGCGCAGCAGCGTGATGATGGGAATGAAGAATTGCGGGCGGATGACATACATCTTCGGATAGCGATGAAACACGTCAACGATGCCGGTGTTGTAGAGCTCGCTGTCTGGCTCCAGCAGCGACACCATCACCGCATATTCGCAGCCCTTCTCGATGCGATCCTTGTCGAGCTCCTTCAGAAAATCCTCGTTCTTGTTCTTGGTAGCGGTGCGATCACTCTCGTTCTTCATTTCAAACATGATCGAGACGATCTCAGTGCCCGCCTCATCCGTGTCACGAAAAATGTAGTCGCCCTTGCTGCCAGTGCGCGCATCGTTGTCTTTCTCGAAATAGGCCCGCGCAAACGCCGTTGAGCGAATGCGATTGAACTCGGTCTCGCAGTGCTGCTCCAGCGTTTCGCCCACCATCTTGGTCGACAAGCGCGCTTTCATGTCGCGCAGGCGCTCGATGGCGTCGTCACGATCCTTGATCTGGGTTTCGTACTTGTCCTTGAGCGACTGTTCGGCGAGTTGCTTCTCGAGCGCTGAGCGTTCGAGCCCGCTCTTTAGTTCGTCGCGCTCTTTCTCGACTGCGCCGACTGCCTCGGTAATCGCCAGCTTCTGCGCCACCGCGATGGCGTCGAGCCTGGCCTTCAGGCCCTGAATCTCCAAGTCTTTGCCGGCGGCGGCCTTCTGCAGCTCGCTCTCGAGCTTGGCCATGGCCAGCTCGGCAGCGGCGTGTTTGTCATTTTTCACTTGCTCAAGTTCGTTCGCGAGCGCGTCACGCTTTTTTTCCACGGCACTCAAGGCTTCGGTGACGGCGAGTTTCTGCGCGACTTCGCCGGCATCAAGCTTCGCCTTCAGGCCCTGGATCTCGGCGTCTTTGGTTGCCGCAGCCTTTTGCAATTCGCTAGTGATTTTGGCTTGGGCGAGTTCGACGGCGTT
>CANCGR010000264.1 GCA_947377625.1 Gammaproteobacteria bacterium
TCGGCACTACCGAGCTGGCAGGTTATTCGGCAGTGGGCCGTCCACTCACACCGCTGGCGGGTCGTGCGCTGCAACTGCAAATCGAACATGGCTATGACAGGTTCCTCGCACTGGTATCCGAATCACGCACACTGGATCGCGCGCAGGTAGATGCCGTGGGCCAGGGGCAAGTGTGGTCAGGCCAAGCGGCACTCGACAAAAAACTCATCGATTCATTCGGCAACCAGCAGGATGCGATCAAGGCCGCCGCAGAACTTGCCATGCTCGACGACTATCAGGTGGATGTGCGCGAAGCCACGCTGACCCCGATGCAACAATTCATCAAGCGGTTGGCCGAAAACGAGCAAGCACAAACACTGATGACGCCGCTGCTCAAGACTTACTTTACGCTGTCGCCCGTGCAGTCGTTCTTGCGCAAGACCGAAGAGGAATTGAGCTGGCTGGCCAAAGCCAATGATCCGCAGCATGTCTATGTGCGTTGTCTGGAATGCAGCAGCGTGCGTTTGTAGTGGTTGCCGGAAGGCAACAGTTACCAGCCAAGACAGGCTTTGATAAAAGGAATGGTGATCTTGCGTTGCTCAGCCAGCGCTTGCCGGTCCAGCTGATCAAGCACCGCCATCAAATCATGCAGATTGCGCTGATTACGGGCAAGGATGAAGCTGACCACTTCATCCCGCAGCTCAATGCCACGGTGTTTGGCGCGCTCAGTCAACACGCGCGCCTTGCCGGCATCACTCAACTCATGCACTTCGTAGATCAAGGCAAGTTGCAAGCGTGAGCGCAGATCAGCGATAACCAGCGGCACTTGCGCTGGCGGATACAAGGATGCGCACAACAAGCGCCCTCCGCTCACCAGCAATTGCTGACACACAATGAACAACTGCTCTTCCCACTCCCGTTGGCCCGCCAACAACTCCACATCGTCGAGCACCAGCAACGAGCTGTGCTGCAACGAATGCAGACTGTGCGGCTCATAAGCGAGCAACCTCTGTATTGGCAGATAGATCGCCTCAGGATTGGCCAGGCAAAACGCTTGTAACAGATGGCTTTTGCCGCAGCCCTTGCTTCCCCACAACCACGTGAATTGCCCGCTGCTGTGTGTGTTTTGCTGCAGTTGATGCAACAGCGGCGCGTTCACCTCTTCGCAGCCAAAACTGCTGAAACGCGCTTCGCTGTCGAAAGCAAAATCAAAGGGTAATTGAATGGAAGCTGGCATCATGAACCATGCAAAAAGCGTTTACTGGGCTTGCCAGCGATAGTGCAAATGGGAACTGCCGGCCTGGGCCGCCGCATTGCCAACCGCCTGCAGCTTGCGGTCAATGGCGAGGTTTTCCACCAACTGCCGCACTTGCCCGGCGGCATTGAGGCTGAACGTCAGCGTATCGGCATTGGCTTCACGCACATGCACTTCGGAAATACCGGCGAGACTTTGCACGTAATGCAGTACCGCCGCATAGTCATTGAGCCCGTGCACGCCCTCAACACTTAGCAGCAGCAATTGCGCTTCACTGCTGGTCACACCTTTGTTGGTAGACACCCGCACGGCATAGTTGTCTGACAACTCTTTGGCCACCATGCTGGCCGTGGCCTTGAAAAAATCATCGAGCGAGCCTTCCAGTACTTCGGTTTCATGCACGTGATCGCGAAACAGATGCAAGGATTTGGCGACGACTTGCCCAGTCACCAATTTGATAACGCGAATCGCCAGAATGCTGTCGTACTGGTAACGGCGCGAAGCGGCCCTGAGCGCGGCTTCATCCTGCATCCACAGCAGATCGGGCGTCATCGCATTCTGGTCTTCCAGATCCCACAGCGGCGGGCGCCCTGGCAGCCCGAACTTGGCGGCTTGTGTCGTCAACGCCTGCATTTCCAGCAGACCATTGCCGGCATTGATGTCGGCCACCACACGCTCGCCTTTTTCATCCTGGATGATCAGCCACACTACCGTCTCGGTGCGCGTCTGCGGCCACAGCGCAATGCCGGCATTGTTGAGCATGCGCTGGACGCCGGCCGGGTAAAAATTGATGTCGATGGTCAGATGTTGTTGCTGCGTGCGCGGATCAAGACGGGTTTGATAAGTCCAGCCTTCCACATAAGACTGCGCATTTTTCAGCTCATCCTGAATCTGTGGCACTAACACGATGTCGGCATGGCCGGTAAGCTTCACCAGCACTTCCTGCATGCCGGCATTGATGGCGCGCGCACGCTGCTTTTGGTCCTCGCGCGACTCCACCGGCAAGGTGGCCTGGTACAGGCCAGTGACGTCGGCAGCATGAACGGTTTGCCCTTTGCCAACAATCAGCACCACAAGTGTCAAGGCAAAAGCATGAATGAAAAATTTTGTTGTCATGGGCGAATGATAACTGATTGACCGCAGGGGTTCATCACGGCCTTTTCAGCTGTAATTCAGCAGAAACTGTTACCATCAGCGCATAAATCATGTAAGGAAACCCTGTGTGCTGAAACGTCTATTCAAGCTGTTATTGATAAGCTCTGTGGCCCAAACCACGCTGGTGCTGGCTGCCGACCTGCAGCCATTCACACTCAATTACAAGGCCAGCTATGGCAGCTTCGATGCCGCCGCCGTGCGTAGCCTCGGCCGCGCGAGCGATTCCACCAATTGGGAGATGAAATCCAAAGTTGAAGTAAAACTGCTCGGCACCACCGCCAGCAGCATCGAGGAAACCAGCACCTTCAGTTGGCTGAACGATGTGGCCGTTACCAGCCACTACGACTACGTGCAAAAAGGCATCGGCAAACGCCAGCGCAAACTGGAATTCGTGGCAGGTGGCCAAAGCGCCAACTACACCGTCAACGACAAAAGCGGCGTGCTGACCTTCACTGCTCCAGCTTTTGACAACCTCACCAGCGGGCTCATGCTACGCAAGCATTTGCAAAATGGTGAAACCGACATCAGTTTCACGGTGGCCGACAAAGCTGAGGCAACGCCGCAGAATTATCAGGTAGTGGGCAAAGAAAGCATCGTGGTTCCGGCCGGCACCTTCAGCACCGTGCACGTCAAGCGCGTGCGTGATGGTGACAGCAAGCGCACTACCGACCTGTGGCTCGCATCCGAGCATGATTATGTGCTGGTGAAAATGCTGCAGAGCGAACCTGATGGGGATGCCATCAGTTTGCAGCTTAAGTCGGGAGTGGTTGGCGGGAAGACTCTATAGCGGCCCCCCTTTCCGACTTCGCCGGCGGCTTCGTCGGACGAGCGCTTTCGCTTGGCTACGGCGGGCAAGCAAGGTGGCTAGGTCGTAGCAAGGACATTCGCGTTCAGGCCCAGCGCCATCATGCGCATCTTGAAGCTATCGACATCCAGCTTCACGCGTTCGGCGGCGTATTCAATAAAGCCGGCGGCATCATCGAGTGCCACTTCAAACAACTGGCGTTCAAAATTTTCCAGGTACTGCTGCAAGCGCGGCTCATCCAGCGGCAGCATGTCGACCAGTGGTGTGACTTTCACGCGTGACGAAGTATCGACCGGGGCTGAGGCATCGTACTGCACGGGCACCGGGTTGGTGGCCTGCATCGCTTCAACTTTAGCGACTGGCTTGCCACGATAAAGCGGCGGCAAGTTGTTGCTGCCAATCACTTCGTTCGGATACATGATGCCGAGCCGCTCCACCAGATTGGCCAGCTCGCGCACGTTGCCTGGCCAGTTGTGCTGCTGCAAGGCTTCCACCACGGTTGAATTGAAACGGATCGATTCATAACCCTTGTTTTCCAGGCTGGAAATCAGCTCCTTCACCAGTGCCGGAATATCTTCATAACGCTCGCGCAGCGGCGGCAGCTCTATTGGCACTACGTTGAGACGATAGTAGAGATCCTCGCGGAACTTGCCCTGCCGTGTCAGCTCCAGCAGGTCTTGGCGCGTACCGGCCACCACTCTTACATCAATCGCAATTTGCTCGTGACTGCCGATGCGCTGAAAACTTTTGTCCTCCAAAAAACGCAGCAACATGCCTTGCACATGCAGCGGCAACTCACTCACCTCATCGAGAAACAGCGTGCCGCCTTCGGCCTTTTCCAGCAACCCGGCATAGCCATCCTTGTTGCCATTGAAACCTTTTTCCTGGCCAAACAATTCCACACCGAAGCGTTCAGCGGCCACCGTTGTGCAATTCACCACAATGAACGGCTTCTGCTGGCGGCCGGCATGGTAGTGCAGGTTACGCGCCACCACTTCCTTGCCGGTGCCTGACTCGCCAGTGATCAGCACCGTTACCTGGCGCTGGGCCACTTGCATCAGTAACTGCCTGACTTGCTGCATTTGCACGCTGTCACCGCTGAGGCTGCGGAACAGCGGCGAACCCGAGGCTGACAGCAACCGGCTCTGGGGTTTGGGATTGTCGTGACCGGTAAGATGACGCGCCGTTTTCAGCGCGGTGGTCAGCACGTGATAGTTAAGACCCTTGTCGCCCAGCGGCAACAACACCGCGCGCAGTGAATCCGGCAATTGCGACAGTTGCATGTCTTCGGCATTGGTCAGCAGCAGAATCGGCAAGTGCGGTTGGTTCAGATGCAGTTGCAGCAACAGATCAGTGAGGCCATCACCCTTGATGACCCCGATGGCGATGCCCAGCAGATTGCCGAGCTCATTACGCTGCGCCAGCATGCTGAACATCTGCTGCCAGTTGTCGGAGGTGGCGACCATCGGGTTTTCGCCGACGAACTTGAGCTGGATACTGAGGTTATGCGATGACAGGCGGTCATCGTCCAGTACCACGATCTTGAGGCGCTCGGTTTTTTCCGGAGCAGACTGCTTGTTTGACATCAGACTTACCGTGACTGGGGCAATGCCTGATCCATGGCATTTTCGTCCGGATTATAACGAGGTCTGCTGCAGAAGGTAGCGCTGCGGCAGGTAATTATGCGAGCCAGTCTACGCTCTTTAATTGAGGCCTTTCATCGACGCCTGCGGCTGTGCACCGCGCTGGCGAGCTGCACCGGGCTCTTGAGCGTGAGCAGTTTCC
>CANCGR010000265.1 GCA_947377625.1 Gammaproteobacteria bacterium
AGATCGAATACATCATGACTGATCCCGTTAACTGGGTTGGTGAATGGCATAACAAAAAGCAATGGTTGCGGGTTGACACGACTGACATTGGAGAAGTGGAATGTTTGCCTGATCTCAATGACAACCTTCCCAGTACGCAAGCCGGCCAAAAAGGTCTGACCCGTTAAAACAAAAATTCGTTATTTACAGTTATTTCTTAAGAGGAACCGCAAATGATCAATCCAAAAAATGTCTGCCTGCAGTTGCTGGCATCCATTGCCCTGATGAGCACGCCAGTGCTTGCGCATCATTCCACTTCGGCATTTGAAAGTGACAAAGTGATTCGTGTTGAGGGTACCGTTACCCAGTTTCGCTGGACCAATCCGCATGCCTCCATCAAGGTTGATGGACATCCCAGTGAAGGGCCGGACGGGGTCTGGACAGTGGAGATGACAGCACCCAACAGTCTAATGCTGGTAGGTTGGAAACGTAATTCAATACAGGCGGGCGACAAGGTGGTTGTATTCATCAACCCCCTCAAAAACGCAATCACGCTCAATGACGGAAGTCAGGGTGGTTTGTACATTGGCATCATCCTGGCGGATGGTTCCAAATTGGGACAGACCGATGGCAAAGGTGGTGGCTCGTCCAGATAAGTATCGGGGCGAAGGGATTTGAATGGTGTTTTGATTAAAGCTTGAGACCGGTTCAATGTTTGGCGGCGCACAAAGGCGCCACCAAACATCAATTCCTGATACTGCTTATTTCATGCGCAAGACATAGATGTCTTCGTTGCGTGACGGGTCAGTAGCCTGTCGGATGACTGCTACTTCTGCCGGGGTCACTGCAGCTGCGGTATTGCCCCAACTGCTGCGAACAAAGCTAACGGCGTCGGCGATTTGCTGGTCAGTCAACAACTGGCGGAAATACGGCATGTTGTTGACGTCAGGACCTTTGCCCGAAAACACGCGCAAGGAGCCATTGAGCGTCAGGTTGATCAGCGAGGAGGCATCCTTGTCCATTACTACTGGATTGCCGGCCAATGGTGGCTGGTAAGGCGCATAACCGGCACCGGAAGTCACGTGGCAGTTCGAGCAGTATTCGTAGTAAACGCGGGCGCCCGGCTTGCTGAAATCCAGCTTCTTCAACTGTTCGGCTTCTGCAGCACTGGCCACATAAGGAGTTGCGTTGGCTTCTTTTCTGGCCGGTAGTGACTTCAGGTATTCCGCCATGCCTTGCAAATCGGTGTCGCTCATGTGGCTAGTGGAGTTGTTGACTACTTCCACCATGGTGCCGAAGGCTGTGCCGAATTTGTTGTGCCCGTTTTTGAGGAATTCAACGACATCCTGTTGATCCCAACGACCAAGACCGGAGTTGACGTCGCCATTGAGCGGAGATGCCATCCAATGATCAAGCGGTGCGCCGGCGAGGAACTCGCTGTCGCTCTGGCCCAGACCTTTCTCCTGCATCAACAAACCGCGCGGAGTATGGCAGGCACCACAGTGGCCGAGGCCCTGGATAAGGTAAGCGCCACGGTTCCATGTGTCACTTTTGCTTTTATCCATTTGGTAAGGGGTTTTATCAAGAGCGAGCAAATTCCAGATGCCCATGCCCCAGCGTACATTGCGAATGCCTTTGATTTCTTCCGGCATGTTGGCCTGAGCGGAGGGTTTTACTTCTTCCATCAGGAATTTGAAAAGTGCTTGCATGTCCTGCTCGGACATCTTGGCATAAGAGGTATAAGGCATGGCCGGGTAGAGGCGATGACCATCACGGGCGACACCGGAGCGCATCACTTTGTCAAATTGTGCAAAAGTATATTGGCCTATGCCATTCTGTGGGTCCGGCGTGATATTGGTGGTGTAGATGTTGCCCAACATTGGCACTGCCATTTTCAAGCCGCCAGCCAGTGGTTCACCCTCAAGTGTTGAGTGACAGGCAACACAGTTACCCAGACGTGCCACATATTCGCCTTGGGAGACGCCAGCTGCCTGGGCCTGAGCGGCGCTGTCAGTGGCAACGGTGCTTGCGGTTGTCACAGGCTCGGAATTGCAGCCGGCGATCAAGGCCGCCGTCAGCAAGCCAAAGCTTAGTTTTTTGAAAGACATGGTCATCCCCTTGTCATTGTTGGTATTTCGTTGTTGGTATTAGTTGGTTTCTTGGCCTTGACCTGTCCGGCACAAGTTATAGCAGCCTAGCAAATATGAAAAACTAATGCACCGGGTCCTTGTGCTGCTGGGGGAAATGAATATTCCAGTTGGCTTGCATCACACCTTGTTCCAGCAGGTTGTACAGCATGAACGCCATGGTGCGATTAAGGTTGAGATTGATGCCATGGCCTTGCTCGGGCAGCAGTTCAAGCTGGATATTGCCGGAATCCCTGTGCTTGCAATTGATACGGAAGCCCAGAATCCCCTCTGGCCCCAACGGCAAGACAGGACTGCTTTGTTTGCCGGCAGGGGTGTCGGAGGACAATGCATACTCTTTATCAAAAGCGCCGCCTTTGAACTGGTTGATGGTGTCGTGATGGGAGGCGATACCCTGGATGCCGCCTTCTTTTTCCATAATCTCCAGCAGGAGATTGACCAGGAATTGCGTGTAGCGGCGAGTGAGCCAGACGCGGTATTCACCATCCCCCCCGGTGTTGATCTTGAGAAGCATACGATCCTGAATAGGGTCGTAGGTCATATTGAGCTGTTCGAGCTTTGACATTGGTAAGGTTGGCTTGGTGAGGCGGGGTCTGCCGACAAGTGTGCAGAGGACGGCTTGCCCAAGCAAGTACAGACTGGGTCAAGTGACAGGCATCGCATACAATCACCTACCTTTCGCGGTTGTCCTTTCATGCTCTGGTCAGAAAGTTTTTTCCCTCATTTTTCAGCATGGCAGCTGGTGTGTACTGCACTGATCTTCATCTGGTCCGGCTTTGTACGTTCGGGTCTTGGGTTCGGTGGTGCTGCGCTTGGCTTGCCCTTCCTGCTATTGGTGCATGACCAGCCAATTTTCTGGATCCCGCTGGTCGGCATCCATCTGCTGTTTTTTTCGGGATTGACCCTGAGCAACCGGCTGCACAATGTTGATTGGCGCTATCTGCTGCGCGCCGGCAAATTGATTCTGCCGGCGGCGGTGGCAGGAGTGTTCGGGCTGCTGAATCTTCCCAACACCGTGCTGTTGTTGTGCATTTATTCCATTACGCTGATCTACGCAGTGATGTGGGCGCTGGACAAAGCCATACAGAGCAAACATCAATGGATTGACAATATGCTGCTGGTGTTGGGCGGCTATGTTTCGGGCAGTTCACTCACGGGTGCCCCCTTGATGATCGCAGTGTTCATGCGGCACGTGGCCCTGCATCAGCTGCGCGATACTCTTTTCGTGCTGTGGTTCATTATTGTGGCCTTCAAACTGACGGCTCTGTTGGCGTTGGCGGTGCCGCTGCATTTCATGAGTGCGCTGGTGCTGCTGCCGGTAGCGGCCATTGGCCACGTCATTGGGCTCAAAACCCATGATTATCTGCTTAAGCGTGATGTGTTGTGCCGCAAGCTCATCGGCAGTTTGTTGATTGTGGTATCACTGGCGGGATTATGGGAGTTGCTGTGACAGATGCGGACTTCGCAAGCAATCGCGCACTTGGGTTGTACAGACGCGCGCGGCTGTTATGTACAATCCTGATCTGCGCAAGACAAGGAGGATAGACCGGGGTTTGACACACTGCCGGCCACAACCGAAATGAAGTTTTTCAACCAGAAACAATTGGCGATCACACTGCTGGCTGGAATCGCTGCGCCCTTCGTGATTTTCTGTTTTCTGTTGCTGGCATCGAAGTACAGCATGCTTGCGCCAGTTCCACCGTCAATGGCGATGCATAACTACGGTGTGCTTTGCATCAGCTTCTTCGCGGGTATCCAGTGGGGCATACATTTTTGCAAGCGCACTGAAGACAGCGTCTACCTCTTGTCGTTTGCTACGCTGGTGATGGCCTGGCTGAGTTTGTTGGGGCCGGGCACGGTTTGGGGGCTCGGTGTTTTGCTGCTCGCCTTTGTGCTGTCGTGGGTGGAAGAATATCGTTTGAGCAAGCAGCGCGTTACCACCCAATGGTTCTGGCGAGTGCGGTGCTGGAGCATGTTGATGATCATCGTGAGCCTGTTCTTGACCATCGCGGTGCTTGCCACCAACGATAACCCCCTTTTCAAACAATGAGCGTGCCGGAGAAGAGTGTGCCCAAAGTCCTGATTACCCGTCGTTGGCCAGCTGCAGTAGAAGCCGAACTGCAACGACGCTATGAACTGACCGTGCGCAATTCATCGCTCTCGGTTGCCGAATGGCACAGTGCCTTGAAAGAGTTCGATGCGATCTGTCCCTGTGTTATCGACAAAATCAGTGCTGACATGCTGACTGTCATCAGCCCGCGCACCAAAATCTTCGCCAATTACGGGGTGGGCTACAACCACATCGATCTGGTCGCCACTGCTGCCCGTGGCATCAGTGTCACCAACACGCCTGATGTATTGACCCACGCAACTGCCGATCTGGCGATGACGCTGATGTTCATGCTGGCGCGCCGGGCCGGTGAAGGCGAACGACAATTACGCAGCAATCAGTGGAAGGGCTGGTATCCCACGCATCTGATGGGCACGCAGGTCACTGGCGCTACGCTGGGCATCATCGGCATGGGCCGCATTGGCATGGCCATGGCGCAAAAAGCCCATGATGGTTTCGGCATGAAGATTCTCTACCACAATCGCAAACCGGTGAACGAATCAGGTGTGGCGGCGATGAAAGCGGAATACTGCGCCGACATGGGCAATTTGCTGCAGCGGTCGGATTTTGTGGCGCTGCACTGCCCGGGCGGCAAGAACAACCGGCATATGATCAATGCGACTGCCTTGGCACAAATGCAGCCGCACGCATTTCTCATCAATACCGCACGCGGTGACGTGGTCGATGAAGCGGCGTTGGTCGCTGCGTTGCAACAAGGACAAA
>CANCGR010000266.1 GCA_947377625.1 Gammaproteobacteria bacterium
TGTCAGAGCAGGACGACGTAGCGTTGCTGCAGCGCATCGTCAAAGACCAGCGCCAGATCATCGCGGAAACCTATGCCAAGCCGCTCACTGACATTGTGCAAGTGTGGACCTTGTACAAGGAAGTGCAGGGTTATTACGAGCGTGGCATGCGCGTGGCCGATGACATTACGCTGCTGTGGAGCGACGACAACTGGGGCCAGATCCGCCACCTGCCCACGCCGGAAGAACGCAGCCGTGCCGGTGGTGCCGGTGTTTATTACCACTTCGACTATGTGGGCGGCCCGCGTTCCTATCGCTGGCTCAACACCAATCCCATCGCCAAAGTGTGGGAGCAGATGAATCTGGCCTATGAATACGACGCGCGCAAAATCTGGGTAGTAAACGTCGGCGACTTGAAGCCGATGGAATTTCCGATCGAATATTTCCTGCGCCTGGCGTGGAACCCGCAAGCGTGGCCGAAGGAGCGCATCGCGGAATTCGGTGAACTGTGGGCAGCGCGGGAATTCGGTGGCAGGTATTCCAGTGAAATTGCTGCACTGGTGGCGGCCTACAGCCAACACAACAATCAACGCAAACCGGAATTGCTCGATGCTGCCACTTACAGCCAGCTCAATTACCGTGAAGCCGAGCGCGTGGTGAAGGAAATGCGTGCATTGCTGACCCAGGCCGAACAAATCAACAATGCGCTCGCGCCACAATATCGCGATGCGTTTTTTCAGCTGGTGCTGCATCCAATCAAGGCCAGTGCCATTGTGATGGAACTGTATAACGCGGTTGCGCTCAACCAACTCTATGCCAGCCAGGGCCGCGCCAGCACTACTGCGATGGCCAGCAACGCCAATGCGTGGTTCGCCGCCGATGCCGCACTCAAAAACGAATACCACCAGCTCAACAATGGCAAGTGGGATCACTTTATGGATCAACCTCACATTGGCTACACCACGTGGGACAACCCGCCGCAAGACCTAAGGCCGCAAGTGACGCAACTTGCTGCATCAAGCGCTGGCGTCGATGTTGGTGTGGTTACTGAAGGCTCGGCTGCGCCATGGCCAACAGCAGCACCACTGTCTCTGCATTTTGACCAATACGGGCAGCACTCACGCTATCTGGAAATTTTCCGCCGCAGTGAAGCCGCAGCCGATTATTCGCTGACTACTGATGCACCGTGGCTGCGCTTAAGCCAGCTTAAAGGCGATCTTGCCAACGATGCGCGAGTGGAAATCAGCGTCGACTGGAACAAACTGCAGGGTGCTTCACAGAGCGCCACCATCAAGGTGCAAGGCAGCCACTGGCAAGGCCCTGACATCAGCGTCAGCGTCAGCCGCCCTGATCCTGCCTTGCTGGCGGGCAAGCAAGGCTTTGTCGAAGCCGATGGCTATATCGCCATTGAAGCGGCCGCCGCCATCGCCGCACCCGAACGCAATGGTTATCAATGGCAGGAAATTCCGTTGCACGGCCGCACGCATTCGGCAATGACGCCGCTGCCGCTTGCTGCCGTGGCCGGCGCCTATGACAAGTCGTTTACCAATGCGTTGGAGGCACCCGAGCTGTCTTACCCGGTGATTTTCACCAAGGCTGGCGCGATCGAAATCACGGCGCTGTTTTCTCCTTCGTCGCCCTTCGTGCCGGGACGCGGTTTGCGCTATGCCATAGCACTGGATAATGAGCCGCCGCAAATAGTGGACATTCTGGCGGGTGAAACCGAAAAGAGCTGGGAAACTGCAGTAAAAGATGCAATACGGCCCGGTGTTAGCCATCACAGCGTCGCACAAGCCGGCTTGCACATGCTGCATGTCAGCATGGTCGACACTGGCGTAACCCTGCAGAAAATCCTGATCAATACCGGCAAGCTCTTGCCAAGCTATCTGGGGCCGGAGCCAAGCACCTGGCTGGCCGGCAAAAAAACAAAGTGAACGCGGCATCCCGCAAAACTATCTGACACGGTTCAAGCTTGCTTGCACCCGGTCGGATAGTTCCTTCAGTAAAAAAGGCTTTTGCAAAAAGCCAAGAATGTAGTCTTCATCCAATTTTTCATCGATGACTTCCGACGTGTAGCCGGTGGAGATCAGCGCTTTTAGTTGCGGATTGAAAGTTCTCATTATGCGCAAGCAATCCAGGCCGCCCATGGCGGGCATCACCAGATCCATGATGATCAAGTCCACTTCTTGCCAGTGCTGTTTGTAATAAGTGATTGCCTTGGCCGCATCCTCGAAGGCCGTGGTTTGATACCCCAGCGTTTCCAATAATTTTTCAACCAAGTCACGGACAATTTTCTCATCATCAACCACCAGTACGCGCCCACTGCCCTTGACTGCGGCTTGCACATCATCAGGTGTTCTCTCAATGCTTGCCGAGTTTGAAAGCGGAAGATAAATTTTGAAAACAGCGCCCTTGCCAGGCTCGCTGTAAACAAAAACTTTGCCGCCGTGGTTTGTCACTACCCCGTAAACCATGGCAAGGCCAAGCCCGGTGCCCTTGCCCTCCTCCTTGTTGGAAAAGAACGGCTCAAAAATCCTGTCTATTATTTCTTTCGGAATACCAATACCGGTATCCGACACGGTTATTTCGCAGTAAAAACCTGGCTTCATTTCCGGCAGCGCGTCCTGTACGCAGAATTCCCTGACAGCCGTTTTGAAAACCAGATTGCCGCCGTCCGGCATCGCATCACGCGAGTTCACCGCCAGATTCAGCAGCACCTGGTTGATCTGCCCCGGATCACCAGTAACGATGGTTGCCTGTGAACATAGCTTGCAGGATATATTGATGTCCTTGCCAAGCGTGCGTTCAAACAGCTGCACTGTCTCCACTATCATATTGTTGATATTGACCGGCTTGGCCTGAAACCTGCCCTTGCGGGCGAAGCCGAGCAACTGGGTAGTCAGCTGTTTTCCACGCAATGCTGCTGTTTCAATGACGCTTGCACTGTGTTCCGTCGACTCGTCCAGCTGCGGGTTGGCCTGAATGAGTTCTGCATGCCCGAGTATGCCGGTGAGCAGATTGTTGAAATCATGCGCTATGCCGCCAGCCAAGGTACCTATGGCTTCCATTTTCTGCGCTTGCTGAACAGCAAGTTTCAATTTCTCTTTTTCTTCCTGATCCTTGATGCGATCAGTCACATCTCTGGAAACCACCAGAACGCCTGCAATGTTGCCCGCTTCATCCGATAACAAAGACGCGGTGCATTCCATCGTTTTCAGCACGCCACTTTTGCTGAATATCTCGTGCTCATAGACACGGTATTCATCGTATTCATCCATATTTTCTTTGGCGCGACCAATTGCTGACGCGACTTTTGCTTTGGATTTTTCCGACAAGATTGCATAAATGGGATGGCCCACGATTTCATCCACTTCATAACCCAACACTGGTTTGACCGAGGGGCTGATATAGGTACAGATGCCGGCCAGATCATGCGAAAAAATTATGTCATGCACATTGGTGGCCACCATGCGATAGAGGCTTTCACTTTTCTGCAACGCCAGATTGACCTCCTCCAGCTTTCTGGTTCGTTCTGCCAGATCAGCAGTTCTTTTCTCGACCAGCTTTTGCATCTTCAGCGAACCCCGGCTATCGCTCAGCAGCAATGACGAGAGCCATATCGTCAATAACAAGCCAATCGACAACGCCCACCATCTGTCGTTTCTTTGCAACGACAACATCTGGCCATAGGAAGGCTTGGTCAAGACAAGGGTCTCAGGCCCGGCAGTCTGAACACGCGCCAGCGCGTAATCGCGGTTATTGATCAACGTCTGGACGTCAGGTTCAAGCGTGTTGGTTGAAAAATTACCTGGCTGAGATATAAAAACCGCATGCAGGCCCTGATAGCTTTCAGGAATCAGCTCAATGAATATATTGGCCCGGATCATTACGACGGCAGACAGGAACCCAACCAGCGCTTGGCGTCTTTCATTGACTGTCGCAGTTTCCCCAATGCCACTGTATAGAGGCTTGAATGTGACGTAAAAAAGATAAGGCTCTTTTTCTGCCGCCCTGGGAAATGTTTTCCGGTACGTCTGAATCCCCGTATCCCTGGAGTGATTCATCGCCACCCGCATGGAAGGGTCTGAAAGAAAGTCCAAACCACTCAGGTTCTCAACAAGACTTTCCCCCGCCGAATATAGCACCGGAAAATATTCGCCCTTTCTGGTGTCGTCCAGCTCAGGAACTTCCTTCGCGTTATAACTTTTCAACGGGATATCAAAATCAGTCCATTGCGATGACAAGTTCATCATTTGTGTTTTTTGCAACGACTCGTTGAACCTGACTCTTGGCAGATAACGGATTCCTACCGCTTCTACCAATGGGCTTTGTGCCTGCCACAGATGGTTATCGAGAACGGTTTGATCAATGTGTTTGTCCAGGGCAATGTCATCAGCCAACACATCGAGCGCTTTGAAGGCGGCGTTCGCATCGGGATCAACTTCGGTGGCTGATGGCGTCGACGCCAGAACTTGCGTGCCCCTGACCAGGTGTTCCCTGATCCTGTCCTGATCCGCCCGCACAAAATAGTGGTACATGAAAAAGGTCAAACCAAGCCCAACCAGCAGACACACCAGAGCCATCGACAGCCCCAACATATGTCTTAAAGTGACGTCGCTTTTTTTTGCTGCACTATCCTTGATCTGGCTTTTTGTATTCATGGAAATTGACGGATTCTGCCGCGAAGGACACAGAACTTGCCAACTGCGATGCTGGCGTGAGGTATTGTAACCTCATTGATCATGCTACACCCGCCATCAATGCACAGGCTATCGGTAACGCAGCACCCGCCAGGAATGCGCTGGCAGCTTGAGTGAGTAAGCAGTTTTCTCGGCCACGCGCGGCGCACCGAAGCCGCCGCTGGCCGGGATCACTGTTGCCGGCAAACTCGCTTGTGTCTGCACATCAATGACTTCTGCCGCTTTCTGGTTCAGCACTAGTCGCACCTCCGTGGCTTCATCGCGGAAGGATT
>CANCGR010000267.1 GCA_947377625.1 Gammaproteobacteria bacterium
AAGTGCTCTGAGCGCGCTGAGCCTTTGCAGGCGGAGGACTATCACGCGCTACAACCGATAGGTGAGTGGAAGGGCGCTACCGTGCACAGCAAGCCCGGCGTATTTGCGTGGAATCGTTTCGATGACGGCAGCCTGTTCCTGCTCGACTATCTGCCCAAGTTGCTGCAATCCAAAGACTGTAGCCAACTACGTGCACTTGATCTTGGCTGTGGCCACGGCCTGCTGGCCCTGGCGCTGGTGCAAGCGCGCTGTCGCGAAGTAATCGCCACCGACAATAACGCCGCTGCCATCCGCGCCTGTGAATTCAACTTGCAGCAAGTGGCTGCTGATCAACAGGCGCAAGTGATCGCCGATGATTGTGGCAGTTCACTGCGCGGCGCTTTCGACTTGATCTTGTGCAACCCGCCCTTTCATCAAGGTTTTGAAGTGGAGCAGACGTTGACCGATCGCTTTCTGGAAGCGGCGTTTCGTGTGTTGAAAGCCGATGGCAAAGCCTTGTTCGTCGTTAACTCATTCATCCCGCTTGAGCGCAAGGCTGCGGTGTGGTTTGGCAAGGTAGAAAAAGTGGCCGACAACAAGCTCTATAAGCTGGTGCTGCTCAGCCACTCGTAGCAGTGACCGCAACCTATTGCGGGTTGCGAATCTGCGCCAGCATCTCGGCTGAATCCCATTCAGAGGCACCCTGCCAGCTGCGCACTACTGCGCCGTGCTCGTCGTAGAGCACTGAGGTAGGCATCACATCAACACCGAGGCCACCGACATAGCCATTGAGCTTGACGAAGTTGCCGGTGAAGCCACGATCGAGCAGAAAGTTTTTGATCACGTCGAGACTTTCATCAGAGGCGAGCAGGAATACGTAGTTTTCCGCAGACAGTGCAGCAGCGGCGCGGTTGATCGACGGGATCTCCTTGATGCACGGTGCACACCACGAGGCCCAGAAGTTCACGAATACTTTCTTGCCGGCATAGTCGGCGAGGGTGACCGGTTTGCCGGTCAAATCCTGGAAGCTGGGCCCCTTGGCGGCGGTTGCATCAGGCTGTGCGGCGGGGGTGGCTGCCGCCTCAGGTGCGGCAGTAGCGGCTGTGTTGGCAGCAGGGGCGGGGTCAGTTTTGCCACAGCCTTGCAGTAACAGGGCCAGCAAACAGGCGGAAGCAATGGTGGTGGAGCGCAGGTTCATAGGAAGTGCCATAAGGAAAAGGTCAGCTTATTTTCAGGGGCTTGATAAGTCAAAATGGTTATTTGCAGATACGCACAAGAAACTGTGTCAGATTTTCCGGCCGGGCCGGTCATTGTCCACACAAGCAGTGGAGCCTATGATGCTGCCACTGTTCTGAAGCCCGTTCGACCACAACAACCAGCGAGGACTGACCATGAAAAAATTACTTCTTTCCACACTTGTAGCAGCGGCATTCGCATTGCCAGTATTTGCTGCGCTTGATACCGGCGCTGCCGCACCGATGTTCTCCGCGCAGGCATCGCTGGCCGGCAAAGCCTTCACCTACTCCCTGAAGGATTCGCTCGCCAAAGGCCCAACCGTTGTTTACTTCTATCCCTCCGCCTATACCGGTGGCTGCAATGCCCAGGCCCACGCCTTTGCTGAAAACATGGACAAGTTCACCGCTGCGGGCGCCTCAGTAGTAGGCGTATCGCTGGACAGCATCGAACGCTTGAACGATTTCTCCAAAGATCCTGAATACTGTGCCGGCAAACTGGCCGTGGCATCTGATGCCGACGGCGCGATTGCCAAGTCTTACCAGCTCAAAGTAGGTGAAGGCCGTGCAGGTGCCAAAGACACGCGTGGTGTAGAAATCGGCCACGGCTTCGCCTCGCGCACCACGTTCATTATCGGCAAGGATGGCAAGGTTGTTACCACGATTGGCGGCGACTCCAATGTAGCCCCGGTCGACAATGTGATGCAGTCACTGGCTGCTATTCAAGGTATGAAAAAATAACACGGCCTGCCGGCGTCACGCTGGCAAGTGTGCAATTCCAGACCCCTGCCAGCGATGGTGGGGGTTTTGCTTTTGGGTAATGCAATAAATGAACAGCTTTCTGGAATCGAGCCAATATATCGACTGCGATCATCCGGCCATCGCCACCAAAGCCGCAGCACTTGCCGCAGATGTGCAAGACAAAACCGCAATCGCCAAAGCCTGCTTCGAATTTGTCCGCGACCACATCAAGCACAGCTGGGATTACCAGCTAAATCCCGTCACCTGCAAAGCCTCTGACGTACTCCAGCACGGCACCGGCTACTGTTACGCCAAAAGCCACCTGCTCGCCGCACTGCTGCGCGCCAACGGCATTCCCGCCGGCCTGTGCTATCAACGCCTCACCTTCAAAGACGATGTGCCGCCTTTCTGTCTGCACGGCTTGAACGCAATCTACCTCGAACCCTACGGCTGGTATCGCATCGACGCCAGAGGCAACAAGCCCGGCGTCACCGCCGAGTTCTGCCCTCCACTCGAAAAGCTCGCGTTCCCAATAGTCGTAGCAGGCGAAGCCGACCTCCCTGAAATCTGGCCTGAACCATTACCAGTAGTAGTGCGAGTGCTCGAATCGTCTCGCGACTATTTGCAAGTTATGGAAAATTTACCGGATATTCAGTTGATCAAGTCTTAATGGCGAAGCCCGGTTACGAATACGTAAATCCACTACTCATAAAACTTCGGCGAAAAATTCAACCCAGCATGCGTAGCCTTGTCATGCCCAATCCACATCTTCGCGCCAGTCTTCTTCACCAACGCCTGCACCTTCGCCCGCGACACCGCCGACGTCGCCGGATCAAACTCAAAAGTAGGCGTGCGCCCAGTCGCGATCTCCTCCGGCAAATGATAAAGATCACCCGCCAACAACACCGGCCCGGTATCCGCCAGATTCACCAGCAACACCTGATGCCCCGGTGTGTGCCCCGGCGCTGAAATAATGCGCACAGACCCATCGCCAAACACATCGTAATCTTCATTGTTCAACAAAATCGTATCGGCATTTTTCAATTCACTGAACAAGCTCGCATCCATCACCCGTTGCGCCTTGCCGGCAAACATCATGTCGCGATCGGCTTTCTGCACAATCCACTTGGCATGCACCAATGAGTTGGCATTGCCGCTGTGGTCAGAATGCAAATGCGACATCGCAAAATATTTCACGTCCTTGTAACTGTAACCAATGGCCGCCATCTGGCTGGCCAACGACTTGGTGACAATGCTGACCCCTTCCTTGTAGGGCGAACCATCAGCCGGCAATTTCGCATCAGGCACCGAGCCGGATTCCCACAACAGGATGCCCTTGGGGTGCACGATCAACTCACTGGTCACGATAAAGTCAGTGCTTTTAACTTCTTCTTTTTTGAAGTTGAACTCCGAAGCATCAAGGCCGTTGATCTCGCCATTGTTGAATAGATACATACGGATTTTGGGCTTGGCAACAGGCTGCGCGCTGGCCATTGACGGTAACAACAGAACGCTGATAACGACGGCAGCAAGCGTCAGCGGATAACAAAGCAGCTTTGTGGCTGTTTTCATGGCAGTAGTCCCCGGGTGGTATTGAAACAGACCGGCTGAGTGTAGCCCGATTCTCAATGGCTGTACCGATCGAACCTTTCTGCTAAGGTGCCGGTAATTTCCGAAGTTGTGCATTTATGTCTGCTTTTCTGCAATCGCTCAAACCCTTGTTGGATCGCCGTTATCTGGTCGTGCTGTTGATCGGCTTTGCCAGCGGTTTTCCGTGGGTATTGCATGGCTCGGTGCTGACTCTCTGGCTGAAGAGCGAAGGCCTGACCCGTTCAGCCATCGGCTTGATTGGTGGGGTCAGTGCAGTCTATGCAGTGAACTGGCTGTGGGCGCCGCTGATAGACCGCGTACGCGTGCCGCTGTTGTCCCGTTACTTCGGTCAGCGTCGCAGCTGGTTGCTGCTGTGCCAGGGCCTGCTGGTCATATTGCTGCTGTTGATGGGGCAGGGCGACCCGCACAATTCGTTGGGGCTGATGGGCTTGTGTGCGCTCGGCATTGCCACTGTTTCTGCCACGCAAGACATCGCCATCGATTCCTATCGCATCCTGCTGTTCAAGCCGGAAGAGAATGACACCAAGATTCCGTTTGCTTCTGCGCTGGCCACCGCCGGCTGGTACTCCGGCTATGCGTTTATCGGGGGTGCCTTTGCATTGACACTGGGCGGTGACAGCATCGGCTTGAGCTGGCCCATGGTTTATCGCGTGCTGGCGCTGGTGGTGTTGGTGGTGATGGTGCTGATTGCCTTGTTGCCGGAAACCGAAGTGAGTCGCCCTTTGCCGCCCCTTAAAACCATGTCGTCGCTACAGTGGGTGCATCAAATCGGCGTGGTACCGTTTGTGGAATTTTTCAAACGCTGCGGCCCGCAGTTGGGTTTCGCAATTTTGCTGTTCCTGTTCAGCTTTCGTATCGGTGAAGCCATGCTCGGCAAGATGTCACTGGTGTTTTACGTGGAGCTTGGCTTCACTACCGAACAGATTGCGTTCTACAACAAATTTCTGGGGGGGCTTTCCACAGTGGTATTTTCGCTGATGAGTGCGCTGCTCAATACGCGCTACGGTGTGATTCGCGGCATGATGGTGGCCGGCATCGTGATGGCAGCGTCCAACTTGTTGTACGCGGTGATGTCGATCATGGGGCCATTGCCGTGGCTGTTTGTTGTCACGCTGTTGATCGACAATTTCTGCCAGGCCTTTGCCACGGTGGCGGTGATTTCATTCATTTCCTATTTCACCTCGCGCACTTTTACCGGCTCGCAGTTCTCGCTGATGACCTCGCTGTCCAACTTTGGGCGCACCACGCTGGCAGCCGGCAGTGGCGTGGTGGTGGATGCACTGGGCGGCAACTGGGCGGTGTTTTTTGTGATCACGACTGTGGCCGTGATACCCGCGCTTTGTCTGTTGGTGTGGGTAGGCAAATTGCTGGAGCGTTATCGGGCTAC
>CANCGR010000268.1 GCA_947377625.1 Gammaproteobacteria bacterium
GATGTGGTCAGTCGTGGTTTGGCGGTGTGGGAAGGCAAGGTTTATATCGGCACGCTCGATGGTCGCCTGATCGCACTGGATGCCAAGACCGGCAAGCCGGTGTGGAGCGTGCAGACCTTCGACAAGAACTTCCCCTACACCATTACCGGCTCGCCGCGCGTATTCAACGGCAAGGTGCTGATCGGCAATGGCGGCGCTGATCTCGGCGTGCGCGGTTTTGCGGCAGCCTATGATGCCAACAGCGGCAAAGAACTGTGGCGCTTCTGGACGGTGCCCGGCAACCCGGCACTGGGTTTTGAAAATGATGCGATGAAAATGGCGGCCACCACATGGAGCGGTGAATGGTGGAAGCTCGGCGGTGGCGGCACCGTGTGGGATTCGATTGTTTACGATCCTGACTTGAACCTTGTCTATCTCGGCGTTGGCAACGGCTCACCGCTTTCCCATGTGCACCGCAGCGAAGGCAAAGGCGACAACTTGTTCCTCGCCTCCATCGTCGCCGTGAATGCCGATACCGGCAAATACGTGTGGCATTACCAGGAAGTGCCCGGCGAAAAATGGGATTTCACCGCAGTGCAGCCGATGATGCTGGCCGATCTGAAGATCGACGGCAAACTGCGCAAGGTTCTTATGCAGGCGCCCAAAGACGGCTTCTTCTACGTACTGGATCGCGCCACTGGCGAATTGTTATCAGCACGTGAATTCGTGCCCAATTTCTGGGCCAGTCATGTCGATCTGCACACCGGCCGCCCCGCCATCAATCCGGAAGCCGACTTCGGCAAAGATACTGTGCTGGTCTCCCCTGCTGCCGGCGGCGGTCATAACTGGGAGCCGATGTCTTACAGTCCGCTCACTGGCCTCGTTTATTTTCCGGTGCAGGAAGATTGGCTCACCTATTCAGTGGCCGGCCCCGAGTGGGAACCCAAACCATTCCGTTCCAATGCCGGCTGGGGCTTCGAGCCCGACGCCAAAAAACGCGCGGCCAACACCAAGGCCATGAACGATCGTCGTCATGCGTGGCTGACAGCGTGGGACCCGGTGAAACAGCAAGAAGCCTGGCGCGTTGAACAAAGCAACATCGGCAGCGGCGGCACACTTGCCACCGCCGGCAACCTGGTGGCGCAAGGCAGCGTCGAACGTGAGTTCGTCATCTACAGTGCCGACAAAGGCAAAAAACTGTGGAGCATGCCGATCCAGCAGATCGCACTGGCCGGCCCGATTTCCTACACGGTCGACGGTGAACAATATATCGCCGTCAACGCCGGCTGGGGTGGCGGCCGCGCCATCATAGGACGCGGCAACGGTTTCAATCCGCAGGTGTCATCGGCACGCATGCTGGTGTTCAAGCTGGGCGGCAAAGCCAAGCTGCCACCGCTGGCCGAAGTCTCCGCCTTGCCACCGCAACCGCCGGGGCTGACTGCTTCCGAAGACGTGGTGACCAAAGGCGGTGTGTTGTACAGCCAGACTTGTCAGCAGTGCCACGGTGTTAGCGCCGTAGGTGGTTTGAAGGATCTGCGCTTTATGACTGCGGCGGTGCATGCGGATTATCTGAACATTGTGCTGGGCGGTACTCGCACGCAGAAAGGCATGGCGAGTTTTGCGGATGTGTTGAAGAAAGAAGATGCTGAGGCTATCCATCACTATTTGATTTCGCGGGCCAATGAAGATTGGGGGTTGAATAGCACTACTGGTGTTGAGGCTGGTGTTAAGGCGCCTTGATTCCTGGGCGCTGGATATGCGGCATTTGCTTATGGCCTCTGGCGGTGGACACGAGGCATTTGCTTATAGCCTCTGACCGGCACAGTGTTCCGCGACCGCCACGAGTACGTCCCTGTAGGCTATCTTCGGCCATCCATGGCCGAAGACGTCGCTACACACTGTGCCGGCCAGAGGCCTTGAAGATATTCGCGTGTTCATGTCGCAAGGAAGTTAAATACAGCGAAACCTGCAAGCTTTGAATGTGCATCGAAGAATTACGCGATGAACTCGGGAGCTTTGAAACAGAGACTGCATGAGTCCAACTCCACGCTTGATAATCACCACCGGCCCCGAGTCATCCGGCAAGACCACGCTGGCCAATGAACTCAGCAGCGCACTGCGAGCACCGCTGGTGAGCGAAGTGTCGCGTGATTATTTGAATGCGTGTTACCAGCAACAGCCGGATTACCAATATCAACAAGATGACCTGTTGCAGATTGCCAAACTGCAACATGCCGCTGAGCAGCAATTACTTGCGAGTAAAAATGAACTGCTGGTCTGCGATACGGATCTGCTGGTAATCATTGTCTGGAGCCAGGTGAAATACGGCACGGTTGACCCGTGGATTGTTGAGGCGTTCCAGAACAGTTTGCGTCATACGCAGCGACACTATCTGCTGTGTGATCACGACATTGCGTGGCAATACGATCCGCTGCGCGAGAATCCGCATGACCGGCATGTGCTGGCCGAGCGTTACCGTGCCAATCTGCGAGACTTTGGTTGCCGCAGCATTGGCATCAGCGGCACACCAGCGCAGCGGCTGGCAGCGAGCAGGCAATGGTTGACCGACACGGCAGGTCTGCCACACTTGGCCTGACCAAGTGGTTTAACCAGACAACGGACATGCACCATGAACAATCTTTTCCAGCTCATCCTGCGTGAACGCTATCGCGAGTTGCCAGCGGCAGTGCAGCACTTCCATGAAGTGCGCATCGGGCAGTTCACCGGCAAGGCAGAAGTGAAAGGCGCCACTGGCGTGCTGGCGCGCATGCTGAGAAAGCTGGCTGGCTTCCCCGCGCCTGCTGCAGAAACATCGCTCACGCTGAAAGTGATTCGCAGTGAAGTACAGGAGCGCTGGCTACGCAATTTCGGTGGCACCCAGTTTTCATCAACGCTGACGCGTTTCAACAGACAGAATGTGCTGAGCGAAAACTTCGGCATGCTGCGTTTTAATTACACGCTGAGCGTGCGCGATGCGGGCATTCACTGGCAGGTGGTGAGCTGGAATTTTGCCGGCATTCCCATGCCCGACAGTTTTGGCCCGGATGTAGTGGCGCGTGAAAGTGTCAACGCCGACGGCAAGTACCAATTCAGCGTTACCGTGGAATTTCCGTTCATCGGCATGTTGATGGAGTATTCGGGCTGGCTGGAAGGTCAATAGCCCAAGGCTGCAGCGCCATGTCGACTATGGCGACATGGCTCACTCACACGGCATTCCCAACTGCTGGCGCAAGCTTGCGCGATCAAGCAAGGGTCTTTCCAGCAAGGCGGCCTGCGCGATGATGCGCTGCGTGAGGCTGACATTGCTGGCCGGCACAGTGCGGGCTTGATCGAACCAGATGTTGTCTTCCAGTCCGATGCGAACGCCATGCGCAAACAGCAGGCCCATGCCGTTGGCCGCGAGCTGGAAACGCCCGATGCCGGCAATGGCCACCATACACAGCGGTGGCAACGCCGCCAGAATGGCCGACAGTTGCAGCATGTCAGCCTGGGCCCCGGCAATATTGCCCAGCAGGACATTTACATACAGCGGCCCTTCAATAAGACCTTCGCTGTGCAAGACTCTGGCAAAATTGGCCATGCCCGCATCAAATACTTCCAGCTCAGGCTTGATGCCGCGCTCTTTCATTTTTTGCGCAAGTTTGCGGATGGTATCGGGCTGGTTGATGCTGGCAGAGCGTATGAAATTGAGCGAGCTGAGCGTGAGACTGCCCATGTCGGGTTTGGCAGCACCATCAAGATCCAGCACGCGTGAACGCGTTTCGAAATCCGGATCGTCGCGGCCACTGGTAGTAACTCCGATGATCAGGCGTTTGCCATCGGGCAACGCACGAATCGACTCCACCAACCGGCCATAGCGCTCCGGCTGCGGGCTTTGCACACCACGTTCATCGCGCGCGTGCAAATGCACGATCTGCACACCCAGCTCCATGCAGCGGGCCACATCGTCAACGATTTCATTGTGCGACAGCGGCACATGCGGTGTATGCGCGCGCGTGGGAATGACACCGGTGCAGGCCACATTGATGACAAGAGGTTGAGCAGTTTGATTGGTACCGGCCGGGAACTGCTCTGCTTGACAGGTCATTTTGCTTCCCTAGCCTCAACTGGCTTCCAAGGCGGTCTTGGACACTGCACGCGCCGGATTGCCGACATAAACACGATCAGGGTCGGTGTCTTTCACCACGACGGCACCGGCGCCAATAAAGCAGCGTTGCGCAATGCGAATTTGGTCACGTAATACTGCCCCTACTCCCACAAAAGCCTGTTCACCGACAAATCCGTCGCCGCCCATTGCCACTTCTGCCGCTACAAACGCATGGTCGGCAATCTGGCAGTGATGAGAAATGTGGGCGCCACTGCGGATGATGCAGTTGTTGCCAATGCGGGCGAACGGCTGAATGATTGCGTGTTCATAAATCAGCACATTCTCACCAATCACCAGGTCAGGCCACACACTGGCTCGTGAAGAAACATAATTAACAAATGTGTAACCACGATGTTTGGCCTGTTCATAGCGGGATCTGCGCACGCCGTTGATGCGTTGGTAACCCATTGGAATCAGCAGCCGGTAATCGGACGGTGGGTAGTATGTTTCCAGCGTTTCAAACGGCACCAGTGGCAAAGCTTCAAAGTGTGAAGTGGTGATATAAGCCGCATCCACGGTAAACGCTGCCACCGTGAACGGGCTGTCGTGCAGCAGGCAATACCAGGCCAGACTGGCCGAGCGCAAATTG
This sequence comes from Gammaproteobacteria bacterium, assembly GCA_947377625.1. Classification (GTDB taxonomy): domain Bacteria; phylum Pseudomonadota; class Gammaproteobacteria; order Pseudomonadales; family Pseudohongiellaceae; genus CAILUG01. The sequence continues at coordinate 4,716 of CANCGR010000268.1, forward strand.
CCGAAGATCACTACCGGTCTGGTGTCGACTGTTGCGGTATCAGACATTGTGCTTTTCCCTACGCAGATTGAATGAAGCTATCGCAGCCCGGCATGCTTGCTGCAAACCATCGCTGGCCTGCGCGGATGAAATATCCAGTCTTGCATGAAATTCATGTTTTAACTGCTGGCCCGCTTGCTGACGCTGTGGAGCATCACTCACCCAAACTTCCAACAAATCAAAATAGGCATCC
>CANCGR010000269.1 GCA_947377625.1 Gammaproteobacteria bacterium
CCTGGATTTGTGCAGCCAGTTCGCGGGTGGGTGTGAGGATGAGTGCGCGGGTGTGATTGGGTTTGACGGGTTCTTTGCCGCCAAGCAATTGCAGCAACGGCAGTGTAAAGCCGGCTGTTTTGCCGGTGCCGGTTTGTGCTGCAGCCATCACGTCCTTGCCGGTGAGAATGGCGGGGATGGCTTGCGCCTGGATTGGTGTGGGTATGGTGTAGCCGGTGTCGAGTACAGCTTGCAAGAGCGTTGGGCTCAAGCCGAGTTCATTAAATAACATTCAATTTCCTGGGTAATGGATAGGGTGACGCGCTGGCTGTGGACTTGCCGCTAACGTCTGTGCGAGGGCGCCGTGATTGCGCTTACTCAAGGGCGAGCGCGGCTCTGGCCAGGCGCTCTTCTTCTTCATCTTTGGCAGCTTCGATTACTGCCATCAGTTGGGCCAGATCGGCAATGGTGTCGTCCTGCTGGAAGCTGCCGGTGAGTCTGCTGTCCTCTTGCAGATTGCCGGCTTCATATAGCGACCAGATTTCGTTGCCGTAGTCCGTCTCGAGCAATTCGGGCGCAAAGCGTCCGAAAAACAGGCGCATGTTGCTGACATCACGTTCCAGCATCATGTGGGCACTGTTGTTGCCAGAGGCGTTCACAGCCTGTGGCAGATCGATGATGACGGGACCATTGGCATCGATCAGCACGTTGAAAGGGGAGAGGTCACCATGTACCAGCCCTGCACACAACATGCGTACTACTTCACTGATGACCTGCTCGTGGTAAGTGAGCGCGACATCAGCGGTCAGTTCAAGATCACCGAGGCGAGGAGCAGTAAGCCCTTCTTCGTCAGTGATCAACTCCATCAACAGCACGCCGTCGACGAAGGTAAGTGGTTCCGGCACTCGCACACCGGCAGCGGCCAGTTTACGCAGTGCATCTACTTCTGCATTAAGCCAGGCGCTTTCCTGTTCCTTCTGGCCGTATTTGGTTTTCTTCGACATCGCACGTTCGCGACGGCTGTTGCGCACCGAGCGGCCTTCCTGGTATTGCACGGCTTGTTTGAAGCTGCGCTGGTTGGCTTCCTTGAACACCTTGGCACAACACCGCACGCCGTTTGAGATCACGATGTAAACCTGCGCTTCCTTGCCGCTCATCAGCTGACATATCACTTCGTCGATCAAGCCGTCTTCAAGCAACGGCAGCAGGCGGGGCGGGGTTTTCATCAAAAGTCGGTTGTTTCGAAGGTTTACCAGAGGGTCTTGTTAACCCTGATGAGCGGGATAGAGCGGACAGGATGCTGCCAATTGTACGACACAATGCCGGGATTTAATTGGTTGAAAGCCGAAAATGCGGCTTTTGTTCGCAATATGCCGGCAGCCATAGCCCAGTGCCCTGATAGCCAGGCTCCGCACTGGCCAGGGCAAACTAAATACACAGAAAGACCCCGGGATTGAAAAAACCTTCATTATGTCTTCACTATCAGTTGTTGATATTGATCAGGATCAATTCCAGACTGGAAGCCTGAATTGCCATGGTACAGATGTATTTGCAAAGCGGGCCGGATTGGAAGTATCCGGCGGGGGGCAATGGAGATGCAGTCCAGTTTAGATTCGCAGCACTTGCGTGATCTGCCCATGTTGAACAGGGCAGACAGCCCCGTGCTTGTTTTTCAGCGAACTTCGCTTGTACTTGCGGCTATTGTTGCCATGGTTGGTGCATTCGAGCTGGCTGCCTGGGTTCTGCATCCGCAATATTTCGCCAGTGTTTTGCCAGGCGTGGCGACGATGAAGTTCAACACGGCGTTTTGTTTCGTGGTGTTTGGATGTTCTCTGTTTGGCTTGCAAGCGGTTGCCGCAAGGCACAGTCGCCGCAGCGCGGCCATTGCCGGTCTCGTCATCGCATTGACGATTGCGATGCTTACCTTGATCGAATATTTGTTCGGCCTGAACCTGGGCATTGACGAACTCATCCTCCCCGACCCGGCAACCGGGCTGCAAAATGGGGCGCCGGGGCGGATGTCGGGCACCAGTGCCATCTGCTTGTTGCTGTTGGGTGCTGCGTTGCTGCTGCAGCAAGTGAAGGCCGACTTCTGGCAGTTGTCAGCGCAGCTTCTTGTCTTGCCAGCCATGGTGTTGGCACTGATCGGGCTGGAAGGTTATCTCTTCAACACCAGTGCGGTTGCCCCGGGTTTTCTGTCTGCTTTCCCGGCACTGTCCACCACCATCCTGTTTCTCTTGCTGAGCATCGCGGTGCTCTGCGCGCAACCGCAACAAGGGTTCATGGCCACCATCAGCAGTAACGGAATCGGTGGTGCCCTGGTGCGGCGGGGCCTGCTGTGGATCGTGGTTGTCCCGGTTTTCATTGCATGGTTGAGCGTGCAAGGCAAAAAGGCGGGCTTCTATGACACCGATATCGGGCTTGCCCTGTTTGCTACCAGCAGCATTATTATTTTTACCGGCGTCATCTGGTTTGCAGCCCGTTCACTCAACCGGCTGCATACAGCGCTTGAACAGCGCAACCTGATCAATGCGCGGATGGCGGCAATCGTGGAATCATCGGACGATGCCATCATCGGCAAGGATCTGTCAGGAATTATCACCAGCTGGAACCAGGGCGCCGAACAAACTTTCGGCTACAGCGCGGCTGAAATGATTGGCCAGTCAGTGACCCGTCTGATCCCGAGCGACCGTCAACATGAAGAAGCGCAAATTCTCGCGCGCGTCATGCAAGGCAAGCACACCGACCATTTTGAAACCCTGCGGCTGCACAAACACGGACGCCTGATTGATGTTTCGATTACGGTGTCGCCCATACGCAATGAGTTTGGGGTCATCATTGGGGCATCGAAAGTGGCGCGCGATGTCGGCGAGCAAAAATTGATGGAACACCGGTTTCGTTTGGTGGTAGAGGCAGCGCCGAGCGCAATGTTGATGATAGATCGCAAGCGCACGATTACGCTGGTCAACTGCAAGACCGAGGAATTGTTTGGCTACGAGCGCGAGGAATTGCTCGGGCAGCCTGTTGAAATGTTGGTGCCGGAACGGTTTCGTGACCGGCATCCTGGCCATGTCGCCGGTTTTTTTGCGGCGCCGGGCACTCGCTCGATGGGGGCAGGGCGTGAACTATTCGGTCGCCGCAAGGATGGTTCCGAAGTGCCAATCGAGATTGGCCTCAATCCGATCGAAACCGCCGATGGACTCTTCACGTTGGCGTCCATCATCGATATTACCGAACGCAAACTCATGGACGAACGTTTTCGGATATCCGTGGAATCTGCGCCGACCGCGATGATCATGGTTGATGCGGCAGGTCTCATTACCATGGTCAACGCACTTACCGAGACGATGTTCGGCAGTCCGCGTGCCGAATTGTTGGGCCAGCCGGTCGAAATATTGCTGCCGCCGCGTTACCGCGCCAGACATCCCGGGCTGCGACATGGTTTTTTCCGGGCGCCGAGTGCGCGCAGCATGGGGGAGGGGCGCGATCTTTACGGGCAGCACAAGGATGGCACGGAATTCCAGGTGGAGATCGGCCTTAATCCCATTGAAACTTCGGAGGGCATGTTCGTGCTCGCCGCCATCGCCGACATCACCGAGCGCAAGCGCAGCGAACAGGAACTGCACCGCAAGACCGAAGCCTTGACACGCTCCAACCAGGAACTGGAGCAGTTCGCTTATATTGCTTCGCACGACTTGCAGGAACCGCTGCGCGCCGTGGCCGGCTGCGTGCAATTGCTGCAGCGCCGCTATCAAGGGCAACTGGATGCGCGCGCCGACGAGTTCATCGGTCATGCCGTGGATGGTGCGGCCCGCATGCAGAACTTGATTGATGACTTGCTGGCCTATTCACGTGTTGGCCGGATAGAAGATCCGCTGGTGCCGGCAGCTTGCGAAAAAGCGCTGGCGCTGGCGCTGAAGAATCTGGCCACCGCCGTGGTGGAGTCCGGCGTCAGCATAAGCAGCGATGAGCTGCCGATCGTGCACGGCATTACCGCACAGCTTGCACTGCTGTTTCAGAATCTGGTCGGCAATGCCATCAAATTCCGCAACCCGGACAAGTCTGCTGTAGTTCACGTCGGGGTCGTGCGCCATGGCAACGAGTGGCAATTCAGTATTGAGGACAACGGCATCGGTATCGACCCGCTTTACTTCGAACGTATTTTTGCGATCTTCCAGCGGCTGCACACCCGACGCGAATATCCAGGCACCGGCATAGGTTTGGCCTTGTGCAAACGCATCGTTGAGCGTCACGGCGGCAGGATATGGGTCGAGTCCGTTCCAGGCCAGGGCACCGTGTTCCGGTTTGTGTTGCCTGCCGTCGACACCGTTCCGCAACAACATGAGCAATGACAAGGAGCATCGGATGAAGAACGAGTTGGTTGAAATTCTGCTGGTGGATGACAGTCCTACCGACGTGTTGATGACGCTGGAAGCCTTGGCCTATCACAAAGTGGCGAACCCGGTTCATGTTGCCGAGGATGGTGTTGATGCCATGGCTTATCTGCGACTTGAAGGGCCACACGCCGGCAAGCGCAGGCCGGGCTTGATCATTCTCGACCTGAACATGCCCCGCAAAAGCGGGCGTGAAGTGCTGGAGGAAATCAAGGGCGACCCCTTGTTGAAAAAAATTCCGGTAGTGATCCTGACAACTTCACGCGCTGAAGAAGATGTACTGAAATCCTACGGTCTGAATGCCAACTGCTATATCGCCAAGCCTGTGGATTTCACCAAGTTTGTAGACGTAGTGCGTACCATCAACGAATTCTGGTTTGGTGTAGTTACTTTGCCCCCGGACAAATCATGAATGCTTATCAAAAAATAAAAATCCTGCTGGTCGAAGACAATCCGGTTGATGTTCTGTTGTTACAGGAATCTTTCGCCGATTTTGATGATCTCGATTATGAACTCACCCATGTGGAGCTGTTGTCAGGGGCGCTCGCGCATATTGCGGTATCGCGT
>CANCGR010000270.1 GCA_947377625.1 Gammaproteobacteria bacterium
ATCTGATCTATGGCTCGTTGCCGCAGTTCACCGTGGGGCTGCAACACAAAAGGCATCTGGATTTTGCGGTGCCAGCGCTGGTGGGCAGCAGACATGACAGCGACAACGAAGTTTACTTCAGCGCTGCCAAGGTGTGGCTGGCGCTCTGGCTCGACCGCAACGTATTCCTCAATGTAAATGCGCGCTATTCACGTGCCAATCAGGGCGGTTTGCTTGGTTTCGGCGGTGAGCTTGACGACAGCAGGGATCTGCTGCTGGAAAGCTCTGGCGGTTTGTTCCTGACGCGCAAAATGGCGCTGGGTGTGGAATATCGCCAGCACCCGCAGAATCTCGGTTTCAGCAAGCAGCATGACTGGCGAGACGTATTCGTGGCCTGGTTTCCAGGCAAGCAGTTGTCGGTGGTCGCTGCCTATGCCGATCTTGGCACCGTGGCGACTTTGCCGGATCAGCACGGCTGGTATTTGTCGTTTGCATTTTCCTATTGATAAGAAGCACGAGGCCGCCATTATGAAAAATCTCACAAGAGCACCGGGCTTGCTGATCGCTGCCCTGTGGTTGCACGTCGTTGCTCCAGCTGCAGCGGCGGATACCTTGTATAACGATCTGGGGGGCAAAGAAGGGGTGGTCGCGGTGGTCGACCAGTTTCTGTGGAATCTGGCCGACAACAAGCAAGTGAGCCACTATTTTGTGGAAACCAACCTTGAACGCTTCCGCGACAAGTTGATTGAATATGTCTGCCAGGCAGCTCAAGGCCCTTGTACTTACAGTGGTGATTCCATGGAGCGCACCCATAAGCACATGGGCGTCACCATTACCGATTTCAACGTGACAGTGGAAAGCCTGATCCTGGCCATGGAAAGCCGGCATATAAACACCGGCGTGCAGAACCGGCTGTTGAAAGCACTGGCAGTGGATTACGCCAAAGTAGTGCAGGAATAGAAAAGTGCTGGTTATCCTCAATAAAAACAAACTGCTGTCGTAAATAGAAAAAACATCACTGAAAGATGTGCACTCTATGGCGTCCACGGAAAGCTCCAACACCAAGATTCGCGATATCAACTTCTTTGCCCAGAATGCGGCGATAGGGCAGTTTATTAGCGTGGAAATCGCCAATGCCAATCGCGAAAGCTTCAAAACCCACTTGGTTGGCTGCAAAACCGGCAGCTATCTGATTCTGGAGATTCCCAGTGTGCTCGATGCCGGCAATGTGAAGGATATGCTGGTGCTCGATCGCAAGTTGATCATTCGTACCATCTGCGAGCGCACTACCGGCGATTGCATGGGTTTTTATTCAACGGTGCAGGGCATTCTGAAGAGTCCTTATCCGGTGTTTTTTGCTTCCTATCCCGAGGAAGTGGAAACCCGTGAACTGCGCACGGAGAAGCGGCAGCCCACTGCCATTGCCTGCGTGATGTTCAAACATGAGAATGGCGAAAAAATGCCTGGTTTCATTACTGACATATCCGAAGGGGGTTGCCGCTTCGACTTGGTGGTGCAGGAGGAGGTTGTCAAACTGAAGGTCACTTCCATGTCTTTGCGTTACGTCGATCCGGTAACCAATATTGAAATGACCCGTTTGTGTGAGGTGTGTTCGCAACGGAAAATCGGCACGACTTTGTCAATTGGTTTTGCCTTTACGCAGGCGATGCAACAAACCGGTTAAAACCGCATTCAAGCCTTTGCGCATTGCTTTTGTGCATTACAAGGCGAACTGCAGCAGAGTGGCGTTGCCGTTCTCTATTGCCACTTGCCAACCAAAGCTGCCCCAATCGCCCAGCACGATGCGCTGACACGGCTGCGTTCCGGTGTGGCTTTCATGCACCTGTGGCCGGTGGGTGTGTCCGTGGATCATCGTGAAGATGCCATGGCTGTTCATCAGGCTTTCCACTTCGCTGCGGGTGACATCCATGATGTCGGCAGCCTTGTTGCTGTTCATGCTCTGGCTTTGGTTGCGGGCTTGCTCGGCAAAGGCGCGGCGCTCAGCCAGCGGCTTGCCCAGAAAATCCTGCTGCCACAGCGGATTGCGCACCAGTGCACGAAACTTCAGGTAGTCGACATCCTGCGTGCACAACCCATCGCCGTGCAGCAGCAGAAAGCGTTGGCCGGCTTGCTCGAGTACATAGGGTTCGTGAATAAGCGTGGCGCCACAGCGGGCGGCAAAGTCGTGGCCCAGCAGAAAATCACGATTGCCATGCATCAGGAAAATGGCCAGGCCTTGATCGGCTTGTTGACGCAAGGCAGTACTGATGAGCTTGTTGAGCGGGCGATCATCGTCATCGCCAATCCACACATTGAAGAAGTCACCAAGAATGAAAAGCGCGCTGGCGGATCCCGCCTCGCGGTTGAGAAAAGCCAGAAAAGCACGCGTCAGATCGTCGCGTGCCTCTTCCAGATGCAGGTCGGAGATCAGCAGGATGCGTGCGTTACGCGTCATGGTGCCGGCCTCTGCGTTGTGCTGGCTTACGCCGGCAGCTTGCTGTCATCAATGCTGACAGAGTTGATGACGATGTCTTCCACTGGCACGTCGCCGTGGCCGCCTTTGCTGCCGGTTTTGCAGCCTTTGATCTTGTTGACCACATCCATGCCGGCGGTGACTTTGGCGAATACTGCATAGCCCCAGCCCTGTGCATTTTTGCCGGTGTGGTTGAGGAAGCTGTTGTTGGCGACGTTGATGAAAAACTGGCAGGACGCCGAGTGCGGGTCACTGGTGCGGGCCATGGCGAGGGTGCCAATTTCATTCTTGAGGCCGTTGTCGGCTTCGTTCTGGATGGGCGCCTTGGTCTTCTTCTGTTTCATGCCAGCTTCAAAGCCGCCGCCCTGCACCATGAAATTGTCGATCACGCGGTGAAAAACGGTGCCGTTGTAATGGCCGTCCTGCGCATATTGCAGGAAATTGGCGGCCGAAAGCGGGGCTTTGGCGAAATCGAGTTCAATGGTGATATCGCCCTGGTTGGTATGCAAAGTAATCATGGATAAGCCTGATCTTGAAGATTGGAAGTTAATTAGAAGTTAAACGGAAAAGAGCGTGCACATTCTACTCGGCCAACTGTGCTTGGCCAGCTATAATGCGGCCCAATTTTGCAGTTCAGCCAGAAGCCAACCCATGTCAGAGCCAACCAGTAACAATGCAGGTATTGCCGCCAGCGCGGCCCCGGTCAATTTCATCCACCAGATGATTAACGACGATGTTGCCAGCGGCAAAAACCAGGGCCGCGTGCATACGCGTTTTCCACCGGAGCCCAATGGCTATCTGCATATTGGCCATGCCAAGTCGATCTGCCTGAATTTTGGTACCGCGCTCAAATACAACGGCGTGTGCAACCTGCGCTTTGATGACACCAATCCGGAAAAGGAAAACCTTGAATACGTGGAGTCGATCAAGGCCAGTGTGCAGTGGCTGGGTTTTGACTGGCAGGATCGCTTGTTCTATGCCTCGGATTATTTCGACAAGCTTTATGAATGCGCGCTCACGCTGATCAATCAAGGCAAGGCTTATGTGTGCAGCCTGACGCCAGAGCAGGCGCGTTTGTATCGTGGCACGCTGACTGAGCCGGGCAAGCCGAGTCCTGATCGTGAGCGCTCAGTTGCCGACAATCTTGATTTGTTCTCGCGCATGAAGAATGGCGAGTTCGCGGACGGCACTTATACGCTGCGTGCGAAGATCGATATGGCATCGCCCAATATCAATCTGCGCGACCCGGTGATCTACCGCATTCGTCATCAGCATCATCACCAGACTGGCGACAAGTGGTGCATCTATCCGATGTATGACTACACGCATTGCATTTCGGATGCATTGGAAGGCATAACACATTCGCTGTGCACACTCGAGTTTGAAGATCATCGTCCGCTCTATGACTGGACGCTGGATCAGCTTGGCTTGCCGTGCCATCCGCAGCAGATCGAGTTTGCACGTCTCAACATCAACTACACGGTGATGAGCAAACGCAAACTGAAACAGTTGGTGGACGAGAAGCTCGTCAACGGTTGGACTGATCCACGTATGCCAACGCTGGAAGGCATGCGTCGTCGCGGCTACACGCCGGCGGCGATCCGCAATTTCTGCGAGATGGTGGGTGTCACCAAATCCAACTCGCTGGTGGAAGTAGGGCAGCTGGAATATTGCCTGCGCGAAGATCTCGACGCCACCGCACCGCGCGCAATGTGCGTGCTGCGGCCGCTGAAAGTCGTGTTAAGCAATTACCCGGCTGAACAGACCGATGTGCTGCGCCTGTCGCGCCATCCGAAAGATGCCAGCATGGGCGAACGCGAAATTACCTTCACACGCGAGCTGTACATTGATCGCAACGATTTCGAAGAAGTGCCACCGCCGGGCTTCAAGCGTCTTACTGTTGGCGGCGAAGTGCGCTTGCGTGGTGCTTACATCATCAAGTGCGAACAAGTGATCAAGGATGCCAATGGCGTGATCACCGAACTGCATTGCAGCTGCGACATGAACACACTTGGCAAAAATGCCGAAGGCCGTAAAGTCAAAGGCGTGATTCATTGGGTGCCGGCTGCACTTGCGATCCCCGTGGAAGTGCGTATGTATGATCGGCTGTTCGAACACCCGGCGCCTGATGCAGCCGAAGGCGACTACCGTGACAACATCAACAAAAACTCGCTGGTCGTGCTGAACGCCTTGGTGGAACCTTCGATGGCCAACACGCCGGCCGAGCATCGTTGTCAATTTGAACGCGAAGGCTATTTCTGTACCGACCGCTTCGACAGCAAGAGCGGTGCACTCGTGTTCAACCTGACGATAGGCCTGAAAGATACCTGGGCCAAGCAGCAATAAAATGAAGATCTACAACACTCTTACCCAGCAAAAAGAAGATTTCAAACCCATCGAACCTGGCAAGGTGCGCATGTATGTGTGCGGCCTTACCACCTACGACTACTGCCATATCGGCCATGCCCGCATGCTGGTGGC
>CANCGR010000271.1 GCA_947377625.1 Gammaproteobacteria bacterium
GGATGGAACGGATTGCGTTTGAGGTTGTTGCGCTCGGCGGCGGCATTGATAAAGCCGTGATCGAAATGCGCGTTGTGGCCGACCAGAATTGCCCGCGTGCAGCCAGTGGCTTTCACTTTGGTGCGAATGGCCCCGAACATGTCCTGGAATACTTTCAGTTCCGGGTAGGCGATGCGCAACGGATGATGCGGGTTGATGCCGGTGAATTTCAGCGCGGCCTCTTCGATGTTGGCGCCAGCAAACGGCACCACGCGATAGAAGTGGGTGGTGTCGCGCACCAGTTGCCCACTGTCATCAATGTCGAGCAACACTGCTGCCACTTCCAGCACGGCATCGGTTTTGGCATTGAAGCCGCCGCACTCAACATCAATCACTACCGGCAGGTAGCCGCGGAAACGTTTGCTTATCATGGAGACTGCCTCTGCTTTACTGTCAGTCACGTTGCACTTTCCAGTGCAGCGTGTCGCCTGCTTTCAGAGGCACGATGTGTTGCTCGCCAAAGATGAGCTCCTTGTCGAGCACCCACGGTTGTTTGCGTAGCGTAATGCGCTGAGTGTTGCGCGGTAGTCGATAGAAATCCGGACCGTAGTGGCTGGCGAAGGCTTCCAGTTTGTTGAGCACGCCCAGCGATTCGAATACTTCCGCATAGAGTTCCAATGCAGCCGGCGCCGAGAAACAGCCGGCGCAGCCGCAGGCTTGTTCCTTGGTGTGGCGCGCATGTGGCGCTGAATCGGTGCCAAGAAACAACTTGGGAGAACTGCTTGCGACAAAATCCAGCAGCGCTTGCTGGTGCACATTGCGTTTGAGTACCGGTAAGCAGTAAAGGTGCGGGCGGATGCCGCCGGAGAGCATATGGTTGCGGTTGTACAACAGATGCTGCACGGTGACGGTGGCAGCGATATGTGCGGGCGCAGAGCTGACAAATTGCACAGCATCACGCGTGGTGATGTGTTCGAGCACAATGCGCAACTTGGGGAAGCGCTGACACAAGGGCAGCAGAATCGTATCGATAAACACTTGTTCACGGTCAAAGATATCGACTTCAGTCCGTGTCACTTCACCATGCACCAACAGCGGCATGCCGGTTTCACTCAGTGCTTCCAGCACCGGATAGACCTTGCTGAGGTCAGTCACCCCATGATTGGAATTGGTAGTAGCACCGGCCGGATACAATTTGACTGCCACCACCTTGCCGCTGGCTTTGGCCTTGTGGATTTCTGCTGCCTTGGTTTCGTCAGTCAGATACAGCACCATCAACGGCTCGAAGCCTGACAGCGTAGGCGCATGTGCCAGCAAGCGTTCGCGATAAGCCAGCGCCTGTTCTGTGGTCTTTACGGGTGGCACCAGGTTGGGCATCGCAATGGCGCGGCGAAATACCCGTGCAGTATGAGGCACCGTGTGCTGCAACACCGGGCCGTCACGAAAATGCACATGCCAGTCATCGGGGCGTAACAGCGAAATTTCTTGCATGAGGGGAGGAGCCTGTACCAGAGGGACTGGCCGCATTATAAGGGAGCCCGGCACGATGGAAATGGCTCAATTGCACCTTGCCAACTTGTGCAATAAATCCATGGGCTTGGCCGCTGCACAATGCGATAATGACCCCCATGACTTCCCGTAATTCTTCCTCTGCCCGGCCTAAAGACAGTCCTGGCCGGTTCCGCCGTTACCTCTTCCGCCTGCTCTGGTCCGTGGTGCTATTGGCCGTATTGCTGGTGGTGTACCGGTGTATCTGGGTCGACCGCAAAATACGCCGCGATTTCCAGGCTTTGCAATGGGCCTTGCCGGCTCGCATCTATTCACGACCGGTAGAGTTGTTTGCCGGTGTGCACATGAATGCCGACGATCTGGTCGACTACCTGCAGCGCTTGGGTTATCGCCGCACTGCCAAGGTCGACCGATCGGGTGAATACAAGGTCGGTGGCGGCCATGTCGTGCTGCGCAGCCGCGGCTTCCAGTTCTGGGACGGCGCTGAACCTGAAGTCTATGCCGATCTCACCATCAACGGTCATCGCGTCAGCAAGGTGCAGGATGCCGATGGCGCTGATATTCAGTTGTTGCGTCTGGAGCCGGTTGAGATCGAGCAGATCAATCCTTCTACCGGTGAAGATCGCATGCCGGTCACGCTGGCCGACATCCCCAAGACGCTGATTACTGCCGTCGTCGCCGTCGAAGACCAGCGCTTTTACACGCATCACGGCATTGACCCCAAAGGCATAGCACGCGCGATGTGGGCCAATCTGCGCGCTGGTGGCATCGTGCAAGGCGGCAGCACGCTCACACAGCAGCTGATCAAAAATCTTTATCTCGACAAAGAGCAGACGTTGCGTCGCAAAATTGAAGAGGCCGTCATGGCGCTCTCGCTGGAACTGCATTTCAGCAAAGACGATATTCTCACTGCCTATTTCAATGAAATTTTCCTGGGCCAGGACGGCAAGCGTGCCATTCACGGTTTTGCACTGGCCTCGCAATATTATTTCGCACGGCCGCTCAATGAGCTGCGGCTGGATGAGATGGCACTGCTGGCCGGCATCGGGCGCGGTGCCACTTATTACAACCCTTTGCGCTATCCGCAGCGTGCGGTTGACCGGCGTAATGTTGTGCTTGGCCGCATGCATGATCTGGGTGAAATCAGCGACAAGGATTATGAAACCGCCCTTAAGACCAAATTGCAGGTGCGCGAAAAAATCGTCAATCGCAACGGTTATCCATCGTTCATGCAACTGGTCTATGACAACTTGAAGCGTGACTACGACAAGGATGCCTTGCGCACCCAGGGTCTCAATATTTTTACCACGCTGGACGTCACCATGCAGTCCAAAATGGAAGACCGGCTCGACGATGCAGTAGCAAGAGTTGAACGTGACGCCAGGAAGGGCAACCCCTTGGAAGCCGCAGTGGTGATTACCGATGCCAACACCGGTGAAGTGCGGGCGTTGGCCGGTGGCCGCAAACGCGGCTATTCCGGTTTCAATCGTGCATTGAATGCCGTGCGCCCGATTGGCTCGCTGGTGAAACCGGCGGTGTATCTGACGGCGCTGGAATCCAAACAGTTCAATCTGGCCTCAGTGCTGGCCGATCAGGAAATTGAGCTGAAGCAGCCCAATGGCGAAGTGTGGAAGCCGCAGAACTACGAGCGCGAAGCCGATGGCGATGTCTATTTCTATGATGCACTGCAACGCTCACTTAATCTGGCCACGCTCGATCTCGGCTTGAAAATCGGGGTCGACAAGGTCAAACAGACTCTGACGCGGCTCGGCTACACCGGTGATGCGCAACCTTATCCGTCATTTTTGTTGGGCGCAGTCGACATGACACCGCTGGATGTGGCGCAAATCTACCAGACGCTCGCCAGCTCGGGCTTCCGTTCACCACTGCGCGCAGTAGAAGCAGTAACGACCGCTGATGGCAAGCCACTGGCGTTTTACAGCATTGAAACCAAACAGGTGGCTGACCCGGCCGCTGTGTGGCTGTTGGAGCATGCATTGCAGGGCGTGTTTGAACGTGGCACTGCCAAAAGTGTTGCGCCGGCGCTGCGTGCCCATATGCCATTGGCCGGCAAGACCGGCACCACCAACGATCTGCGTGACAGCTGGTTTGCCGGCTATGGCAATGATCTGGTGGGTGTAGTGTGGCTGGGCCATGATGATAATCAGGAGACAGGTTTGACCGGCGCCGCTGGCGCCTTGCAAGTATGGAGCACACTCATGCAGGCCTTTGATGTCGAGCCAAGACAGGTGCCAGCCCCCGAGTCCATCAAGTTCGATCAAGTGCCACTTACGCCCACTCACAATGGTGCCCAGCGTGATTGCAGCGCAACCCAGTCATTGCCATTCCTCGCCGATGCAATGCCGGACGTGGCGATCAGCTGTGAAGTAAACGATTCATTTTTCGGACGCGTCATCGACCGCTTCAAGGGACTATTGAAATGACCGCGCGATTACTTGGCGTAGTGACAGTAGCGATGCTGGTGCTCACCGGTTGTGCGACCAATGTGCCGGCAAGACGCGAACCGCCGCCTGCACCAGCGCCTGTGATCCATGCACCGGTACCTGCGCCAGTGGTGATAGTTCCCAAGCCCGAGCCGACACCGAGTTTGCCGCCACCGGTAGCAGAAGAACCCGCGCCTTTACCACCGACTCCCGACAAACCGGCACCAGCCACGCCAGTCACTTCGCTGCTGGCCTCGGTGCAAGCAGCCGTAGCCGCAGGCAAACTTGACCAGGGCGCAGCACTGAGTGAACGCGCCTTGCGCATCAGTCCGCGCGATGCACAACTGTGGTACCAGTTGGCTCTCATTCGCGCCCGCCAGAATCGCATTGATGATGCGGCCGGTGCTGCCAAGCGCGCACTAAGTCTGGCGGCCAAAGATCCCATACTGCTGCAACAGATCAATGCGCTATTGCAGGAACTCGCAGCGAAAGGCGCGACGAATTCCGGCAAATAAATATCGCCGTAGGCTCCAAGGTTGCTGACTTTATGACGCTTTCTGCGGCATTTCTAACTGCATTCGGCCCAAGACTCTCGAGTGCAAAGAACCATTACTATCCTGTGAAAAGTCGTTAACTGAGTGGCATTACAGTCAGGCACCCGAGTGATGTACTGATCGCGCTTCCACCACCAGCCGCAACGGCCCGCCTGCGCTTAACGCATCAAACGGATAACACGTCACCAGCACCAGCGCGTTGGCATCAGGGTCGATTTGCAACGGCGTGACTCTGGTATCCACGACAGTGCGCGTAGTGATCTCGAATTCAAACCACTTGCCCAGAACATTTTGCACGCGCAGCACATCGCCCGCTTTGGCATTTGCCAGAAAAGCGAAATGCGTATCCCGATGAGCGGCCAGCACCGTGGTGCCGAGGCCGGGCAATGCTGAGCCTTCCAGCACGCCCGGACCAAAGGCCAGACTGGCGCCTGCTGCTGATGCCA
>CANCGR010000272.1 GCA_947377625.1 Gammaproteobacteria bacterium
GACTTCAACGTGTTCTTCCGCAACAACGCCTCCTATCCGTTCTACAGCGATGCAGTGTGGTTCCTCACCCAGATGCGCCGCTGGGGCCAGATCGGCGAAGACAAGCCAGACAACTGGTATGACGAAACTGCGAAGAAAGTGTATCGCTCTGACCTCTACGCCAAGGCAGCGAAATCGCTGATCGGCAAAGGCTTGGCCAAAGCGTCTGACTTCCCTGATTTCGCCACTGAATCCGGCTATCACGCGCCGACCAAGGAATTCATCGACGGCATCGAGTACGACGGCAAGAAACCCAACGCCTACATCAACAGCATGGTTATCGGCCTAAAAACCGGCCAGAAACCGTAAGCGACTCTTGATCAACGACTAGTCAACGACATCAACAGCCAACGACACCAGGAGAAAGACATGTCAACGCTGATTGCATTAACTGATCGAATGTTAGGGTACCCGGGTTTTGCCGTCAGATTCAAAAGACTGATGCACACCTTGTTGCAGGAAGTCGCAGTGCCCTTGTTTGGCATCTGCTGCTTCCTGATTGTCTGGTCGATTGCAGCCAACCACATCAATACTTCATTGGGCAAATTCCCAGGCCCGGTAACGGTGTGGACTCAGGCGAAAAACCTGGTCGTGGAATACAAAGAGGAAAAGCAAAAAGCCGCAGACTTTTATACGCGTCAGGAAGAGCGTAACGCCGAGCGGCTCGCGGCTGATCCCGCCTTTGTCGTCAAGACCCGTCCGTACACCGGCAAAGTCACCTTGCCCTCGCAGATATTCACCAGTCTTGTCACGGTGTTGACCGGCTTTGCGGTGGCGATGGTGGTGGCAATACCGGTCGGCATTGCGATTGGTCTCAACAAAACGCTGAACAGTGCGCTCAATCCGCTGGTGCAAATATTCAAACCGGTGTCACCACTGGCCTGGTTGCCGCTGGTAACGCTGGTGGTGAGTGCGGTCTATACCTCTGATGATCCGATGTTCTCGAAGTCTTTCATCATATCGGCGCTGGCAGTAGCCCTGTGCAGCTTGTGGCCGATGATCATCAACACGGCGGTAGGAGTGGCGTCGATTCCGCAGGACTGGATCAATGTCAGCCAGGTGCTGCGCCTGTCGTCAATGATGCATGTACGCAAGATCGTATTGCCCGCCGCAGTGCCGATGATCTTTACCGGCATGCGCTTGTCACTCGGTGTGGCGTGGATGGTGTTGATTGCGGCAGAGATGCTGGCGCAGAACCCTGGTCTGGGAAAATTCGTATGGGATGAGTTCCAGAATGGCAGCACTGATTCGCTCGGTCGCATCATGGTAGCAGTGCTCACCATCGGCATCATCGGCTTCCTGCTCGATCGCACCATGCTGCAGCTGCAACGCTTGCTGTCATGGGACAAAGCTTCCGCTTCACGTTAATTCAACTTTCATTCGTTCTCACCAGGAGAAGACAATGAGCATTATTTTGGATATCAGTCAGGTGGACATGGACTTCACCACGCCCACCGGCACATTTTCAGCACTCAAGAATGTCGATCTGAAAATAAGCAAAGGTGAATTTGTGTCGTTGATCGGCCACTCCGGCTGCGGCAAATCCACTGTTCTCAATATCGTGGCCGGTTTGTTACAGGCCACCAAAGGCGGCGCCATTCTCAATGGCCGCGAAATCAACAAGCCCGGCCCGGATCGCGCGGTGGTGTTCCAGAACCACAGCTTGCTGCCTTGGCTCACCGCTTATGAAAACGTCGCACTGGCAGTAAAGCAGGTGCTCGGCTCACGCATGAACGCCAAGGAAATCCGCGAGTGGGTTGAACACAATCTGCATCTGGTGCACATGGATCACGCAGCCCACAAATTGCCGAGTGAAATTTCCGGTGGCATGAAGCAACGTGTCGGCATTGCCAGAGCGTTGGCAATGCAGCCACAGATTCTGCTGATGGATGAGCCGTTCGGTGCGCTCGATGCGCTTACACGTGCCCACATGCAGGATTCCTTGATGGAGATCCAGAACGAGCTGAAAAACACCGTGATCATGATTACCCACGATGTTGACGAAGCCGTGTTGCTGTCGGATCGCATCGTGATGATGACCAATGGCCCGGCCGCCACTATCGGCGAGATTCTCGACGTCAAACTCGAACGTCCGCGCGACAGATTGGCGCTGGTTAATGACGCCGAATACACCGGGCTGCGCGCACAAGTACTGCGCTTCCTTTACGAAAAACAACGCAAGGTGGAACCCATCCAGAATGCTGCCCAAAAAAAGCTGGGCAGTAGCAAGAGGTCAGCCGCATGAAGCGAAATGTTCAATGACCCTCGACCACAAATCTTTTAATTTTAAATCAGGAGAAGCAGTATGAAGTCACAAAGTAAAACCCGTGTTCTCGGCATGTTGGCGCTGGCAGTGGCTTGCGCTGCCGGCAGCCAGACAACCTTCGCCCAGTCCAAGACCCTGGCTGCTGCACTGTCACGCGGCACCGTGTCGGGTGTGTTCAATTTGCGCTACGAAGAAGTCAACGAAGACAATGCACTGCAAACCGCGAAAGCCGTGACGCTGCGCTCTGCGATCAAATACACCACCGGCACGCTGGATGGTTTTACCGGCGTCGCCGAATTTGAAGACATTCGTGTGGTAGGCGGCATGGGTGATTACTCCGTACCGCAAACCGCTTACAAAACCGGCGTCTATTCAACCATTGCCGACCCTGCGGTTACCGAGTTGAACCAGGGCTATCTGCAATACAACGATGGCCGCTACACCGTGAAAGTGGGCCGTCAGGATATCCGCTATGACAACCAGCGTTTCATCGGTGCCGTGCCCTGGCGCCAGGATTACCAGAGCTTTGATGCGCTGACGCTTGGCTACAAGAACGAAGCGTCACTGAGCGTTGATTACAACTACATCGGCAAACGCAATCGCATCTTCGCGCAGGCAGCGGACATTGATGCCAAGGATCATCTGTTGCATCTGACTTACCCAACCCCGATCGGCAGCCTGGTGGCTTACGGTTATCTGATCAGGGACGACATCGTGCTGGAAAACCGGCTTGATACCTACGGCGTGCGTCTGACCGGTGCCAAGCATGTGGGTTCGATTGATACTACCTACCTGCTTGAATATGCCAGCCAGAAATCAGTGCGCGGCGCTGCCAATTTCAAAGCGGACTATTACACGGTAGAGGGCGGCGCCACGTTTGGCCCGGTCACTACCAAACTGGGTTACGAGTTCCTCGGTTCCGACCGTGGCCTGTACGGCTTTGCCACACCGTTGGCGACCTTGCATCTGTTCCAGGGCTGGGCCGACAACTTCCTGGCTACGCCGGCGCAAGGTATCAAAGACGGCTATGTCAGCTTCGCTGGTGCGGTTGCCAGCGGCACGCTCACCTTTGCCTATCATGATTACTCGGCTGACGAAAAAACTGCCGTCATCAAGGATCTTGGCAGTGAGGTCAACGTGTCGTGGACCTTGCCGATCAAGAACAACTACACCTTGGGCGTCAAATATGCCGAATATCAAAAGGGCGACATCGCCGCCAAAGTTGATAAAGGCGTTTTCTGGACTTGGTTGACGATCACGTTTTGACCCGGCTGCGTCAGGGCACGGTGACTTGATCCTGGCTCGTTACCGTACCCTGATGACAGCGGTTTAACCTCTTATGAAAAACCATTATTCATTCGTTGGTGGAAACAAAGGCAGCTGGCGAGTAACCAGCTGCCGCACTTTTGCCGGTGCGCCACTGGCGCCTGTGCAGGCAATAGAGGTTGTTAATGCGCCTGCGGCTGATCTGGTTGATCGCGGCACGTGGGTGTTGCAAGGTTTTACCAGCAATATCCGCTATGCCACCACTGATGAACTCATCAAATTGCGGGCCGTGCAGGAAGGGTTGAGCAGGCCGGCCGCACGTTCAGCCGCGCTGATCCCCCTCAAGAAAACACCAGCCTGGTGGGCGCTGTCGCAAGATGAGCGACGCGCCATCTTTGAAGAACAATCCCATCACACGCAAATCGGGCTGCGCTTTCTGCCCGAGATCGCGCGGCAACTGCATCACTGCCGCGACCTCGGCGAACCCTTCGATTTCGTCACTTGGTTTGAATTCGCACCGGAACATACTTCAGCGTTCAACGACTTGCTTGAGCAATTGCGGGCAACCACGGAATGGCAGTATGTGGAGCGGGAAGTGGATATACGCCTGGCGCGTAACGACTGACAAGGTGCTCTGCCACCGCCAAGCTGAAGCATTGCCAGCCTTGGTCGGCCCGTTATAAGTTGCAGTCTTGTGCCTTTTCAGCACAGAATTCTGCCACGCAAACTGCTGCTTGAACCTGCCGTAAACCCGGCGCCCCAGGATATGACCCCCATGCTGTCCCGATTCCATCGACCTGCCACAGTGCTGCTGACGCTGTGGCTGCTTGTAGTATCAAGCTCCTTGCGTGCAGACACTGCACCTGTCTACACCTCGCTTGATCACGTAGAAATTTTTGTAAGCGACCTGCAGAAATCACTGCAGTTTTACACCCGGGTATTCGGCAGCGAAGTGCTGAAAAACCGCCAGAGCGAACGCCGCTATCTGCGGCTGGGCACCGGCTATCTGGCGCTGGAACAACAAAAAACCGCGCATGTGGATCACGTATGTTTCGGCGTGCGCGATTTCGATATCGCCAGCACCCACAAGTGGCTCAAGCAGGAGGCGCTGCTATGGCAGGATTACCCGAGTGGCCGTGACCTGCGCGTGGATGATCGCGATGGCACACGTGTGCAACTGGCCGCTGAGTATGGCTGGCAACAGCTGGAACAACAGACTGCCTCGCCGGAACCACTCACCAACAAAGTGGAGCCGCTGTTTCATCCGCTGGTGCTGGATGAAGTGTTTATCACAGTAACCAATCTGGAAGTGGATTCGCTGCACTATGCACGCTTGCTCGGCAAGACTGG
>CANCGR010000273.1 GCA_947377625.1 Gammaproteobacteria bacterium
GCGATTCCCGATCACATCCTGCTCAAACCCGGCAAATTCACGCCCGATGAATGGGAAATAATGAAGACCCACACCACCATGGGTTATGAAATTCTCAAGAGCAAGGATTCGGCGATACTCAATCTGGCCAGCGAAATTGCGCTGCATCATCACGAGAAATGGGACGGCACCGGCTATCCGCATGGCTTGGCCGGCAGCAACATTCCGGTTTCATGCCGCATTGTGGCGGTATCAGATACTTTTGATGCCTTGTTGTCGCTCAGACCGTACAAAAAGCCGTGGGACCTGGCTGATGCCCAGGCCTACATGTTTGCTGAAGCCGGGCGTCAGTTCGACCCCGAAGTGATCCGTGCATTCAAGGATGCGTTGCCCGAGATCATACGAATTCGTGACAACTACAAGGATGACAGCACCTGTGGCCACGGAGCGTAATTCATCATGGAAAGGTATGACCCCATGCAACATCTGCAGGTAAACCTCACCAAGTCAGCCGAGTATTTACGCCTGGCCCTGCCGTTGATGTCGCGCCATGGCATTCCCGTCACTCCCATCAATTATGCGGTGTTGTACGAGTATGTGTCGGGCAACAACCAGTTGCTCAAACAGAAAATGGACACCCTGCTGCTGCACCACAAGCAGCTTGATTCCAAAGACATCAAAGGCCTGTTTGACGAATTCATCGATCTCAAACACGAGTACTGCCGGCTGGAAGATGCACACCAGCGCTTTTCCAACCTGCACATGAATTTCTCGCTGGCTTTGGAAGAAGCCTGCGAAAACACCACCAGCTTCAGCAACTCGCTGGATGCCTGCAAACAGCAAATGGAAGAAGATTCCACACCGCAGTTCATCGAGTCCTTGCTGCGCGATCTTTCCAAGTCGACCCAGACCGTGCTGCACAAGAACCGCGATTTGCTGACCGAGCTCAACATTGCCAGGATCGAGATCAATGACCTCAAGCAACAGTTGATCGACGCCAAACGCCAGACCGTGACCGACACGATGACCAACCTGCCCAACCGCAAGGCCTTCTTCGATCACATGCATCGGCATATTGAGGCACTGAAAACCGAATTCTCGCGCAGCGCCTTGCTGATGATCGACATCGATCACTTCAAGAACATCAACGACACCTTTGGCCATCTGTTCGGCGACAAAGTCATCAAGACTGTGGCAGAAGTGCTGCGTCGCATGACCAAGGGCAAGGATGTTGCCGCGCGCTTCGGCGGCGAAGAATTCATCATTCATTTGCCGGATACTGACATGGCCGGCGCACGAGTGGTGGCAGACGCCATCCGCAGAACCATCGAAAACGCGAGCATCATCAATCCGCTCAACAACAAGATCGTCAGCAAAGTCACCGTATCCATCGGCATCACCGAGCTTATCGCTGACGATGAACTGGATGTAGCCATCGCCAGATCCGACAAGGCCCTCTATGAAGCCAAAAATTCAGGGCGCAACCGGGTTTGCATCGCAGAGACTGGCACCACTGTGCTTTATCAGGAAGACAGGAAGATAACGCAGTCGGCTTGATCTTAATTCTTCTGGTTGATGCCTGGTTTCGAATACAAACATCGTAGTCGGTCTTCGCCATGAATATTACGGGGGACCGCCACGGATGTATTCACGGCGGGCCCCCGTAATCTTCATGGAGAAGACCGACTGCAATAATCCAGGTAGTTGCTACAGCAGCCTTTCAAACTCAACAGCAGAACAAGGCTTGCTGAAATAATAGCCCTGAATGAAATCACACCCATGCAAAGCCAGAAACTCAGCCTGGCCCGCAGTTTCCACGCCTTCTGCCACTACTGACAACCCAAGCGTCTTGGCCATCGTGATGATGGCGCGCGTCAGAGCCTTGTCTTCATCGTTGTGTTCGATTTCATGGATAAAGGCACGATCGATTTTCAAGGTATCAACCGGGAAACGTTTGAGTTGGCCAAGCGAAGAATAACCGGTGCCGAAATCATCGATAGCGATGCGCACGCCCAAGGCTTTGATCTGGCGCAGCGTGGCCAATGAGCGCTCGGGCCGTTTCATTATCACGCCTTCGGTAATTTCCAGTTCCAGCGCAGAACCAGGCAATTGGTAGCGGGCCAGCGTAGCGATGATGAAGTCGATCAGTTGCGGATCGGCAAACTGGCGCGGCGACAGATTGACGGCCACCGAGTGCATGGGCAGGCCGGCCTGTTGCCAGCGCTGCAGCTGTGAGCAGGCTGCGTCGATGACCCAGCGGCCAATCGGGAAAATCAGTTCGAGCTCTTCCACCAAGGGCACAAACAATGCGGGTGACACATCACCCAATTCCGGGCTGTGCCAGCGCAGCAAGGCTTCGGCGCCGGTGACCTTGTTGCTGCTGACAGTCAGCAGCGCCTGGTAGTGCAACGAGAGCTCATTGTTGTCGATGGCGTTATGCAGCAAGGCTTCCATGCGTATTTTGCCGATGGAAGCGCCTTCAATTTCAGGCGGACAGAACTGGTAATTGTTTTTTCCCTCGCCTTTGGCGATATACAAAGCCTGATCAGCGCGACGCAACAAGCTCATGTCGTCGTCACCGTCTTCGGGATACATCGCAATGCCGATGCTGGCCGAGATGCGGCATTCATGCTTGTTGAGTTTCACTGGCACCATCGTGCATTCGAGAATGTTGTTGGCAATCTTTGCTACTTGCTCACGGTTGTTGATCTCTTGCAGCAAAATGATGAATTCATCGCCACCCAGGCGCGCCACCACATCACTGCTGCGCACTGCAGCCTTGAACCGCTGCCCCATTTCCTGCAACACCAGGTCGCCGGCACCATGGCCAAGTGAATCGATGATGTTCTTGAAGCGGTCAAGATCGATCAGCAACACGGCTACATTGCGTGAATAACGGCAGGCCACTTCCAGCGAATGCCGCAGCAAGTGGGTGAGCAACATGCGATTGGGCAAGGAGGTGAGTTCATCGTGCGTGGCCAGGTATTTGAAATTTTCTTCGGCTTTGACGCGTTCAGTGATGTCTTCGACTACCGAGATATCAAAGCCCGACTCTTCTTCCGACGTGTTCATCTCGGTGATGGTCAGCCTGACCCAGATGTAGTCGCCTTGTTTGCGGCGATAACGTTTTTCCACCTGGATGCATTCGCGCTTGCCGGTTTCCTGCCACAACTTGCGCTGCTGGAATACCAGTGCCTTGTCTTCCGCGTGTGAGAACTGGTCAACGTGCATGCCCACCAGTTCTTCACGTGAATAGCCGAGAATGCCGCACAGATTGTGGTTGGCGAACAAAAAATGTCCGCTCTTGCTGACATGGGCGATGCCAATGCCGACATGCTCGACCGTGTTGACGTAGTCATCCTTCTCACGGACTTCGGTGATGTCCCTGACGACGCCGGCATAGCCAATGAAGACGCCGTCGTCGTCATGGCAAGGGCTGGCCTCGATCATGTAATGCAGCAGTTTTCCCGAGGGCAGTTGTTGCCGGAACGTAAGCCGGTTGATGGGCTGGGTCGTGTGGAATTTGCGGCGAAACTCGGCCCAGGCCGCAAAATTAAGCCGCGCCGAGGGGTCAACTTCCCAGAAGCGATGGCCCACATAAGCCGAGCCCATGAACCATGAATCCAGACCCAGCGGAAACACTACTTCGGTGAAACGCTGTTCAACGTCCATCTCGAAATAGTATTCGATGACTTGCCCCAACAGGCCCAGCAGGCGGCGTCCCCCGAACGTGACCAGTTCGGGGAAAGTGCGTACTTCGCCTTTGAGCAGCGATTCAATAAAGACTTCGTTTCCCATAACGGGGCCATAGCAGTGACGGCGGTATCCGGAAGTCTTTACGACACAAGGGAGGTAATGCTTGAGCCTGGCCTGACAAATCAGTCAAACAGCTCTCAGTCAAAAATTCTCAATCAAACAGTTCCTGCAAACAACTGTCCACTTCGCTGCGTGTCACCGGTTTTTCCAGCACGCGCTTGATATTGCCCGGCAGGTTCTCGAGTTTTTTAACTGCCGCCGCCGTGCCGGTGACCAGTATGACCGGAGTTTGTATGCCTGCTGCTTCCAGTGACAAAGCCAACTCAATGCCCGACTGCACCGGCATGATCTGATCGCTGACGATGAGGTTGTATTTGTGAGGATGGTTGACGATGTCGATCAGCGCATTGCGCGCACTGTCAAACGGCGTGCAGCTGTGGCCGCAGGTCTGCAGCAAGCTCACCATGCTTTCCAGCACCGGCGCTTCGTCATCCACCACTGCGATGCGCAGCGGCTTGGTGATGTGCTTGTTGGAAGTCGTCGCTAGTGTGCCGGCAAGACGAACACTGAAGGGCAACACCAGCCGGAATTCACAGCCATGTCCCGGCTTGGACTCCAGCTCCACCACACCGCCGTGGGCTTCACAGATGCGTTTCACCATCGCCAGGCCCAGAC
Source organism: Gammaproteobacteria bacterium (assembly GCA_947377625.1). Lineage (GTDB taxonomy): Bacteria > Pseudomonadota > Gammaproteobacteria > Pseudomonadales > Pseudohongiellaceae > CAILUG01. The sequence goes on from CANCGR010000273.1 coordinate 4,411, forward strand.
CAGTGCCCTTGCTGCCACGCTTGGTGGTGAAAAACGGCAGAAACACATCTTTCTGGTTGGCGAGCGGAATGCCGGGGCCTTCATCTTTCACTGCAATCACCAGCAAACGTTTGTCGTCAGCCGGGTGCTGGAATTTCAGAAAGATGCTGCCGCTGTGCCCGGCCAGCGCATGCGCCGCATTGTTGACGAGATTAAGCACCGCCTGAAACAGCAAGGTCTCGTCACCCATGAAACGTGAGGGCGCATTCAGGTAATCGAGATAAAGCGGATTGGCAGAGCTCACCACGCCACGGCAGGCTTGCTTGATTTCCGCCACAAAATCGCTGGTGTTGATCATCGTCAACGTCGGGCTCATCGGCCGGTTGAGCTGGATCAGCGCAAAGATGACATCGCGGGCCCGCAGTGCACTCTTCTTGATCAGCGCCGCTTTCTCCTTGACCTTCTGCTGGTCAAAGTCGCCCATCTCCATGATTTCTGCATTCAGCAGAATGGGGGTGAGCAGATT
>CANCGR010000274.1 GCA_947377625.1 Gammaproteobacteria bacterium
TGGTAATAGACCACAAACTGCCGCTCGCGCAGGCCACGTCGAATCTCTTGCTCAATCGACAACTGCTGTTGCTGGTTCTCGCTCAGCTCCTGCGTATAAATGCGGAAGCCGTCTTTGCCGGAAGCTTTGGTGTGATACATCGCGGTATCAGCATTCTTGATAAGGTCTTCAACGTTGCGGCCATCGGCTGGATACATCGCAATGCCAATGCTGGTGGTGACATAAATTTCGTGATTGCCGACAAGGATCGGCTCTTTGACGGCGTCGACAATTTTCTCGGCGACTTTATGCGCGGTGGCGATCTGGTCAATGTGAGGCAGCAGCACAATGAATTCATCACCACCCAATCGCGCCAACGTATCGCTTTCACGCAGGCAATGCTTGAGGCGGGTCGCCACTTTCTTCAGCAGATCATCGCCAATGTCATGACCGAGCGTGTCGTTGACCAACTTGAAGCGGTCAAGATCAAGAAACATCACCACCAGTTTCTGCTGGGTGCGGCGCGCATTGCTGATGGCATTGCCGAGGCGGTCCATAAACAGCGCGCGATTGGGCAAGCCGGTGAGCAAGTCGTGATAGGCCTGGTAGTGAATGAGCCTTTGCGCCGCCAAGCGTTCGGTAATGTCGCGGGCGACTACATACGTGCCGGAATAATCACGCACCTGGGTCTGGCCTTGTTCGTCGATGCTTTCATTTTCATAAATGCCCATCGCATTCAACTCGAAGGCAATGCGGCGTCGTTCTTCACCGCCACGCACCGGTGGCCGGCATAACAGCCATACTTCTTCATCTTTGCTGCCGCGCGTATCCGAGCGGCGTTCACTGAAACACGACTTGGCTTTATCCAGCGATTCCGGCGCAACAATCATGGAGAAATGTTGGCCCAGCACTTCTTCCTTGCTGTAGCCGAGCAGATCCTGGGCACGCTCATTACAGAACCTGAAGCAGCCATCCTGATCAGTAATAAAAATGATGTCGGGCGAACTCTCAATCATGAAGCGGTGCAGCCGCTCCGAGCGCTCCAGCTGGTTGCGCAAGCGCGAGAAGCTGATTTCCATTTCGCGTTTTTGCAGCGTGTTTTTGAGCTTGTTGACGAGGTCTTCGAATTCGTAGGGTTTGCGCACATAGTCATAGGCGCCGAGCTGAAAGGCTTGGCTCACCATGTCGAAACCGGTTTCGGCACTGAGCACTACACTGCAGATTTCGTCGTTCATGCTACGTAGTTGACGCAACACTTCGATGCCGCCCATTTCAGGCATGTTGAGATCAAGCAGCAGGAGTTCAAACGGGGGGTTGGCGGCAGCGATCTGTGCCAGGGCTTCTTTGCCGTTTGTGGCGGTCGTGATAGTGAAACCGGCTACTTCAAGTAGCAGTTTGCAGCTTTGCAGCAACAACGGTTCATCGTCCACCAACAAGATGTGGGGAGAATGGGACATGCACAGCCTCAGTCAGAGCGATATTCAACGCACTATTTAGCGCGCTATTCAGCGCACTTGTGGAAGTAACAGGCTGAACGTCGATCCGTTATTTTTATCGCTGTGACAACTTATCAGGCCCTGCAGCTCATCAACGAGTTTCTTGACGATCGCAAGACCAGATCCAGTATGCGTCCCACTTTTGGTGGTGCTGCCCGCTTGGAACAGCTTCTGCATTTGCCAGCTTTCGAGTCCAGGACCATCGTCGCTTACTTCCAGCAGCACATACAATCTGCCTTGCAAATGGACGTTTCGCTTGATGGTCAGCCCGATCTTACCACTCTCACCCAATGCCTCTGCAGCATTTTTTACCAGGTTGAGCAGTATCTGGATCAGCATGGAGGGGCTGGCATTGACTATGGCCGGCTCTGAGGCGGCGGTGAAGGCAAGCTTGAGGCCTTCCCGCCCGTTAAACGCAGCCACGAGCCATTTGTGATGGCTGCGTACAAGTTCATTCAAGTCCAACTCGGCCAACTCATTGGAGGCCGTGACGTTTTGCCGCATTGAGTGCAACAGCCGGCTAATGCGGTCGATTTCGCTGTCGATATGGCTGATCTCTTCCTTGGCGCTGGGTTCCAGCGGGTATTTCAGCGTCAGCACGCGCAGGTAATTCTTGATGATTGCGAGCGGATTGTTCACTTCGTGCACCAGTTCGCGCACCTGCTGCTGAATAAGCGCCACTTCTGCCGAGCCTTCGGATGTCTTGCCCTTGCTGTTGAACCACGTGGCAAGCAGCTGCTGCACACTGCGGGCCAGCATCGCCAATTCGGGATTGTCAGGAGTTGCTTCAGGTAACAACAACGCGCCCGTGTGTTCGCCCTTTAATGGCACACACAACACAGATTCACAGCCAAGCAGACGCACCAATTGCCGGTCAACCGGTGCGAGACCCGCATCGCTCAGCCGCAGCTTGGCGTTAGTATTTTGCTGCACCAGCGAACCCAGCATGCTGCGCCCGCCGGCCAGTGGAATCGAAAACTGTTGTTGCAGTGCTTCGCTGTCATCACCGAGCAACACTTCCAGTTTGTCGGCCTGTTGGTGTGCGCTCAGCAACAAGAACTGCAAAGGCAGCTGATGCCTGAGCAGCAGCCGTTGAATCTGTAATTGCAAATCAGCAGGCGTGCCGGGGGTTTGCGGCTGCCATTGTTGTGAATAGCCAATTTGGGTGAGATGACGCAGTGCCTGCAGTTTCAGTTCCTGCAACCAGTTTTCACCGCTGAGGCTATCGCGCTGCAACAGATCAAGGCCGGCACTGACACCGAGTGCCTTGCTGCGCTGCAGCAGTGCAACCTGGGCCTCTTCAGCCAGAGCACGTAAACGCGGCTCTTGCCAGCCGAGCAGCTCATGGCAGGCAGACACAGTAGTTTCGTCCAGTCTCAACTGGTTGCGCTGCAAGCGGTGGCAACACCACACAAGACGCGACAACAAGGCGGTATCGCGCAATTCGGCATGAGGCAACAGCAAGGTGTCTTTCAGATCGCGCCACAGTTGCGGCACTGGCAGCACTTGCGCGATATCGTCTTCCAACAAACAAAAGACAGAAGCCAAGCCGGCGCTGTCGGGATCGGGGTAGTTGAGCAAGCGTGCTGCAATGGTCGTGAGCAACCAGCATTGTTGCTGGCGTTGCCAGTCTTGCAGCAAGCGCTCTTCACTGTCGGCAGCCGCCAGCACGGTGCGTCTGGTCAGTTTGGAAACGAGCAGTTCCTGCAACAGTGCCGGTTGTGGGTTCAGTAATTGCTGCAACACTTGTTGCTTGTCGCCATTGGTTTGCGAGCGGCCAACGGTTAGTTGGTAAGCCAGCTGCAACGAGGCCAAGGGATTGGGGGCGAGATATTCACGCTTGTCGGCCGCATCATTGCCCAACAATTGCAATTGGGCCAACAGCACGCATAGCGGTGCAGCCAAGGGGGCTTCCCTGGTTCCTGCCCTGCTTTGTGTGGCTTGGTGCTGCATTCAAACGATCCGTTTTGACGGCGTCGGGGGCGGGATTCTATGTCCCACCTCGCCTGCCTTGTCCTTATCGGCCAGAAAACTGTGAACTGCGTCCCGCTTTGCGGGCAGATCGGGAAGATTTCCCTAAGATGTACTCCTTTTCACGGGGCCGGTTATGATGGCCCGCCTCCCTGCACTCCATGCTCTGGCAGGGCTAATTATGACCGCTTCATCTGGAGCTTGCATGTTCTTTATCCGTTCTGCTGCCATTCTGACGCTTACCGCTGCGGTGCTTTTACCATCGAGTGGATGGGCACAAAGCTCGCCTGCGTTCACCGCCAAACAACTGCGGGCAGACCCGACCGACGGCTGGCTTACCAATGGTGGCAACACCTTCAATCAGCGTTATTCGCCACTCGACCAGATCAACCGCAGCAACGTGGGCAAGCTGAAAGCCGAGTGGCAAGTGCACATGAATGGCTCCGGCAGCGGCCCCAATCATAGTGGTCAGGCCCAGCCCCTGTTCTATGACGGCGCACTCTATGTCGCCACTGGCGAAGACGACGTATTTGCGATTGATATTGAAACTGGCAAATTCAAGTGGACCTACAAAGCCAATCTTGATGCCGGCCGCGTCAACGTGTGTTGCGGCTGGATGAGCCGTGGCGTGGCAATGGGCCAAGGCCAGATTTACATCGGCCAGCTCGACGCCAAACTGGTCGCACTCGATCAAAAGACCGGCAAGATCAATTGGCAGATCCAGGCCGAAGACCCGCTGCTGGGTTACAGCATTCCGGCTGCGCCGCTTTACTACAACAACATGGTAATCGTCGGCTTTGCTGGCGGTGAACTGGCAACCCGTGGCCGCATCAAAGCCTATGACGCCAAAGATGGCCATCTGCTGTGGACCTTCTATACCATTCCGGGCCCCGGTGAATTCGGCCACGACACTTGGCCTGCCAACAACAATGCGTGGGAAGTGGGCGGCGCACCGATCTGGCAAACGCCTGCCGTTGATGCCGACCTTGGGCTGCTCTATTTCTCCACCGGCAATGCCGGGCCTGATCTCAACGGCTCCAATCGTGCCGGTAATAATTTGTTCACCACTTCCATCGTCGCGCTTGATGTAGCTACCGGCAAATACAAATGGCATTTCCAGCAAGTGCATCATGACATCTGGGATTACGATTCCTCCAACCCCGTGATTCTGTTTGATGCCGCTGTGCAGGGCGTGCCGCGCAAGGGCATCGCTGAAGTTTCCAAATCAGGTTTTCTTTACATTCTGGACCGCGTGACCGGCGCACCGTTGACTGGCATCGAAGAGCGACAAGTGCCACAGGAACCACGCAACGCCACTGCTGCCACACAACCATGGCCGAGCGGCGACCCGGTGGTGCCCAACGAAATGGACGCAGCCCCCGAAGGTTTCAAACTGGTGAACAAAGGCCGCACTTTCACACCGTTCGCTACCGAGACCGTGCTCTACAAACCGCTGGCCG
>CANCGR010000275.1 GCA_947377625.1 Gammaproteobacteria bacterium
ACGATAGTACTCATAACAAAAGCACTCTCAGCACCACCGCCACCCCACTCCCCGTCAACCCTGATTTCGACCATCTCAGGAAGCAAGCCAAAACCCTGCTCAAGGCCTTTCGTGCACACGAGGTAGCGGCGCTGCAAACCATTAATGCCTGGCATCCACGACCGCAAACATTCACGTCGCTGCGTGATGCCCAGTTGGTCGTGGCGCGCAGCTACGGCTGCAACGATTGGCAGCAATTGCATGAGGCGGTAGAGACGCAGCTCTTGCTGGCCGGCACCTTGCGAGAGCAAAGCGAAAAATTTATCGCACTGGCTTGTTTACGCTACAACGGCGACGACCGTGCGTATCGCTATCAGCAAGCTGCGAAGTTACTACAAACAATTCCGGCGATTGCGGGCGCCGATTTTTACAGTGCGCTGGTGGCGGGCAACCTTGCTGGCGTCACCGCGTTGCTGGCACGCCAGCCTGAACTCGCCACAATCAACGGCGGTGTCCTGAACTGGCCACCGCTGTGTTATGTCTGCTACAGCCGTGTGCCGGTCGACAAAGAACAAGTGCTGGCGATAGTGGCGTTGTTGTTGTCGAAAGGTGCTTCAGCAGATTCCCATGTGATGCTGGACCAGTATCTGTTCTCGGCGCTCACCGGTGCCATGGGTGAAGGCGAACGCGGGCCCATTGACTGCCCTCCCCATCTTTATGCCGATGAATTGGTAGCCATGCTGCTGGCCGCCGGCGCCAACCCGAATGACAGCCAGGGTCTGTACAACACAATGTTCACCGACAGCATCGACAAATGGTTGCCGCTGCTGGTCAAACACGGACTTGCGGCACAGCACATCGCCAACTGGGCGCCCAAAGACGGCTTCACCACCTTTGATTATTTTCTGGCGCAAGCCGTGGTGCAGGGCAAATTGGCACGAGTGGAATTGTTGTTGCAGCACGGCGCCAATCCGGATGCCGTCAACATCTATAACAAAAAAAACAGCTACACCAATGCGCTCAGTGTGGGCCGTAGTGACATTGCCGATATCTTGCTCAAGTACGGCGCCCGCCCGCAAAAACTGGCAGCAGATGATGAATTCCGGCTGGCGTGCTGCCAGAGCGACACGCTCAAAGCCAAACAGATTCTGCAGCAACATCCAGCACTGTTGCACAATGCCCAGCTGTTCCATGACCTCGGCAGCAGTGTCGCGATGGTGAGAGCTCTGGTGGCACTTGGTTTCAATATCAATTGCCAGACGCATGATGGCCGCACCTTGCTGCATCGCTATGCGCGGCCCGGGCAGCTCGACAATGTAGAGGCCTTTATCAAGCTCGGCGCCGATCCGCACGTTGCGGAATATCACTGGCAGGCAACCGCGCTTGGCTTTGCAGCGCATGATCGCGCCTGGGATGTGGTGGCGTTACTGGCGCCCGACTCAAACAATATTCTGGATGTCTGCAGCGTGGTGCATGTGGAGAGAACAAAATTTTTGCTGGAACAGGACGCCAGCCTTGTGCACAAACGCACGCCGATGGGGAATACGCCCTTGCATGTGGTGAGCCAGTGGCAAGCTGAGGCACCCGATATAGTGGCCAGCACCGCCGTTATCGAACTGTTATTGAGCAAGGGAGCTGACACGGCAGCGACCAACAAGGAAGGACTCAATGCCGCCCAGTGGTATCGCAAATGCGGGATGGATGAGTTGGCCGATTTGCTGGAATAAAACAGCGTGCTATTTTTTCGCTTCGGTTTTATCCAGCAATTCGCGCAAACAGCTCAATTCGCGGCGGCGTCAGTACAAGTGCAATGCACCTTGCGGGCTCTGACCCTGAGCAGCTCGGCGTTTTCGCCGATGGGATAGTCAGTGGTGAACTTTACGGACTGACTATCACTACGCTGCCATTTGCCGCTGAACTCAATAACTTTTGGGTCGCCACCGTCGGGCGCTTTGAGACTGATCGCCAACTCATAATCACCGCCGGATGCAGCGCACATTGTGTTTTCAATGGTGCCTTCGACGTTGGCAATCGTGTTGCGCTGCTGATAGGTGATGGCAAGTGTTGCTGTGCAACTTTTGCTTGCGGGCTGCGCAGCATCCTTGGCCGTGGTTTCCTCGGCCGCCGCTGTCGGCAAACAACACACCAATGGCAACAAGGCACAACACACGGCAAGGTTTATCAGTTTTTTCCCCGACTGATTCGGGATGGGATGGAGCCTGGCAAACATCATTCAAATCCCCCGAAGGTTGGTTGAACACAGTTTTTGCAGGCCGCCGCTTTTGCACCTCTAGCGGGGGCATTGCCGACGTACGTTCTGATATTCCCCCTGTTTGCCAGTTAAGTCGAGAGCTGTTTAGCCCAGCCATACTCGTGCATTGCGGAACATGCGTAGTGTCGGGCCATCTTCACCCCAGGCAGGATCGCGCCATGAATTGGTGACAGCACGGAACACCCGTTCCGGATGCGGCATCATCAACGTGAAGCGGCCATCGGTGTTGCACAAGCCGGCAATGCCGGCCGGTGAACCGTTGGGATTGGCCGGATAGTGCTCGGTGACATTGCCGTAGTTGTCGACAAACTGCAGCGCCACGGTGCCACTGTGCAACACTCGCTGCAAAGCTGCATTGTCAGCAAATTCGGCGCGCCCTTCGCCGTGCGCCACTGCAATCGGGAAGCGTGAACCTTGCATGCCCTGGAACAATACCGACGGCGATTCACCCACACTCACCATCACGTTGCGACCTTCAAACTGTTCAGAACCGTTGCGTACAAAACGTGGCCAGTGCGAACTGCCGGGAATCAGCTCGTGCAAGTTGGCCATCATCTGGCAACCGTTGCACATGCCAAAGCCGAGTGTGGTTTCGCGCGCAAAGAACTGCTCGAACTGCTGACGTGCACGCGCATTGAACAGAATCGATTTGGCCCAGCCTTCACCAGCGCCCAATACGTCGCCATAGGAAAAACCGCCACAGGCCACCAGCGCGTTGAAGTTGTCGAGACTGACACGCCCGCTGATCAAATCGCTCATGTGCACATCAACTGCATCAAAGCCGGCACGATGAAACGCCGCCGCCATTTCAATCTGGCCGTTGACGCCCTGCTCGCGCAATACCGCGATGCGCGGGCGTGCGCCGAGTTTGATAAAGGGGGCTGCGACATCTTCTTTTACGTTGTAACCCAACCTGGAGTGCAAGCCCGGATTGGCGGCATCCTGGATCAGTGCGAATTCCTGACGGGCGCAGTCGGAGTTGTCGCGCAGCTCTTGCATGCGATAACTGGTTTCTGCCCACATGCTATGCAGCGCCGCGCGCGGCGCACTGTATAGCGAACTATCAGCCAGCTTGATATCGATCACATCGCGGTTGTTGGGTTTGCCGATCACGAAACAGATGTCACCGAGCGCATAAGTTTCTGCCAGTTCCAGCACTTGCGGCAGCAACTCGTCTTTGACTTGCAACACCGCGCCAAGTTCTTCCGAAAACAGCTCCGCCAAAATATCCTTTTCCTTGCCGTCGGCAATCGGGTCCATCACCAGATCCACGCCACAGTGGCCGGCAAAAGCCATTTCCAGCACGGTGACCAACAGGCCGCCGTCAGAGCGGTCGTGGTAAGCCAGCAACAGCTGCTGGGCCAGGGCGTCCTGGATGAACGAAAAGAAACGCTTGAGATCACGGGCACTGTGCAGATCGGGGGCTTCATCACCCAGTTGGTTGTAGACCTGTGCCAAGGCCGAGCCGCCGAGGCGATCAGAGCCCCAGCCCAGATCAATCAACAACAACGAGGTGGGGCCGGCATTGCACTGCAACTGGGGCGTCAGCGTCAGCCGCACATCCTGCACTGGCGCAAACGCAGTAATAATCAATGACAACGGCGCGGCTACGCACTTGCTGCCGTCTTTATCCTGCCACTGGGTGCGCATCGACATCGAATCCTTGCCGACCGGAATGGTGATGCCTAGCTCGGGACACAGCTCCATGCCCACGGTTTCCACCGTCTTGAACAGGTTGTGGTCTTCGCCCGGATAACCGGCGGCCGCCATCCAGTTGGCCGACATGCGCACGTTCGACAAGGCGCCGATATTGGTGCTGGCAATATTGGTAATGGCTTCGGCTATCGCCATGCGGCCCGAGGCCGGCGCATCCAGCAACGCGATGGGCGTGCGTTCACCCATGGCCATGGCTTCGCCGTGGAACGAGTCATAGGTCAATGTGGTTACCGCCGCATCAGCCACCGGCACCTGCCACGGGCCTACCATCTGTTCACGCGCGACCATGCCGGTGATGGAACGATCACCGATGGTGATGAGAAAACTTTTGCTGGCCACGGCAGGCAAGCGCAGCACACGCTCTACTGCCGCTGTCAGCGTTATGGCGCTGGTATCGAAACGACGCAGCTGTTTGCGCAAGGCTTTGGCTTTGCGCTGCATTTTCGGTGGTTTGCCAAACAGCACTGACATCGGCAGATCGATCGGCTTGTTATGGTAGTGACTGTCGCTGAGGGAAAGATGCAGTTCCTCGGTCGCCTCCCCTACCACCGCAAACGGGCAACGCTCGCGTTCGCACAGTGCCGCAAAGATTGGCAACTGCTCAGGGGCCACTGCCATTACATAGCGTTCCTGCGCTTCGTTGCACCACAGCTCCAGCGGCGACAAACCGGTTTCGGCACTGGGGATGCTGCGCAATTCAAAACGGCCACCGCGCTCGCCATCCTTCACCAGTTCCGGCAAGGCATTCGACAAACCGCCGGCGCCAACATCGTGAATAAAGCGGATCGGGTTTTGTTCGCCCATGGCCCAGCATTGGTCTATCACCTCCTGACAGCGGCGTTCCATTTCGGCGTTGTCGCGTTGCACGGACGCAAAATCAAGATTGGCTGAACTCTGGCCTGCTGTCATCGACGAAGCTGCGCCACCGCCC
>CANCGR010000276.1 GCA_947377625.1 Gammaproteobacteria bacterium
ATGCACAGGTTCTGGTCGCGCCTAAACAGGATGCGGTTGCTCAAGGCCGGCTTCTTCGGGCGGCCGCCATGCAGAGCGCCTTCGCAGGCGATGATGCTGTGCAGGATGATGAAACTGCGTTCGCCGGAGTAGCGGGAAGTGCCGCCATAAACAGTGCGAACCCTGTCGCCCATGGTCCAGGTGACCATCTCGCGTGCGTAGAGGGTGGTGGCTTCTTGCCAGGTCAGCCATTCCACCGGGCTGCCTGCGAGATTCAGCCGCAAAATATGCGAGTGTTCGTCTGACTTTTCTATGCGGTACATTGCGTAGTTACAAGTCCTGATGATAGTTCGGTGTGGTGGATTACCTTACTTGTACATCAACTCTTACACGTTCCTGGCAGAATCTAATGGCATAAACCGGATGCGTCAACACCGGTGACACGCGCAGTGACACAGAAATACAAAAATTAACCGAAACCTCGTGAAAACTGCGCTGAAATTCACTCTTTCCTCATTGCTTTTTGGGTGGTTCCAAACGGGCAATAAGCGAGGAGGTATCCCAACGTCTGCCGCCCATCTGCTGTACTTCCGCATAATAGCCATCGACGAGCTTGGTCACTGGCAGTGATGAGCCATTGCGCTGCGCTTCCTGCATCGCAATACCGAGATCCTTGCGCATCCAGTCCACTGCGAAACCAAAATTGAATTCGTTCTTTTCCATGGTCTGCCAGCGGTTCTGCATCTGCCACGACGAAGCAGCGCCCTTGCTGATGACGTCCATCACCAGTGCAATATCGAGCCCGGCGTGTTTGGCAAAATGAATACCTTCCGACAACGCCTGTACCAAACCGGTGATGCAGATCTGGTTCACCATTTTGGTAAGTTGTCCGTAACCGGCCGGCCCAATCAGTTTCACACTGGCGGCGAAGCTGCGAATCACCGGCTCGGCTCTGGCAAAGGCTGCTGGGTCGCCGCCCGCCATTACCGTCAGCGTGCCGTTCTGCGCGCCAGCCTGGCCACCGGATACCGGCGCATCGATAAAAAACAGACCGCGTTGCTGTGCCGCTTCAGCCAGTTCGCGAGCGACGATGGCCGAGGTGGTAGTGTGGTCGATGATCACGCTGCCGGTCTGTGCGGTTTCGAATACACCGCCTGTGCCGGCAATGACCTGACGCAAATCATCATCGTTGCCAACGCAGGTAAAAATGAATTCCGCGTCTTGGGCCGCCTGCGCTGGAGTTGCGGCTGTGTGGCCGCCATGTGTTTGCTGCCAGTGTGCGGCTTTCTCGGCGGTGCGGTTGTAAACGGTGACTTGATGGCCGGCTTTCGCGAGGTGGCCCGCCATCGGATAGCCCATCGTGCCAAGGCCAATAAATGCTGTACGAAATCCCATGAAAGCTCCTCTATGGCTTGCGTGCTGAAGACGCGCCACTATACTCCAAGCCGCTGTACCAAGGTCATAAGGGTTGAGCCATGAAGCTGGAAGAATTTCGCCGCGATTATCTGCAAGGAGGGCTGCGCCGCAATGAATTGCCGGCGGATCCGCTGCAGCTGTTTGCGGCCTGGCAACAACAAGCCATCACCTCGGCCATACTGGACCCAACCGCCATGGTGCTGGCCACAGTGGGTGAAGATCACCGGCCTTCACAGCGCATTGTGCTCCTGAAGAGCTTCGATGAACGCGGTCTGGTTTTCTTTACCAATTACAGCAGCCGCAAGGCGCGTGAAATTGCCGTGAACCAGCATGTGAGTCTGTTGTTCCCATGGCACGCGCTGGAACGGCAAGTAAAAATTTGCGGCCGTGCCGAAAAGGTCAGCTTGCTGGAGTCGGCCAAATACTTTGCAACGCGGCCGCGCGAATCGCAGTTGGCAGCCTGGGCCTCCCGGCAAAGCGCATCGCTGACTTCCCGAAAATTCCTGATGTCACAGTTAGAGTCGATACGCCACAAGTTCACCAGCGGCGAAGTGCCGTTGCCGGATTTCTGGGGCGGTTTTCGGGTTGTGCCGCAGGAAATAGAATTCTGGCAGGGAGGCGGCAATCGGCTGCATGATCGTTTTCACTATGACTTGCAGCCAGACGGGCAGTGGGAAATCAGCAGGCTGGCGCCCTGAGCTTGTCTGCCACCGGCACCTCAGGTAAGTTTGTCTGTAGATACCCTTTTCAAGCCACTGACTGTGTGAAACTTCGTGAATAAAGCAGCAACATCCCACCCGCCACGCAAGAACAAGGTGTTCAAGCAGGGGCGCAGCAAAGTCACTCATGATGCTCTGCTCGAATCCGGTTTTGCGCTGGTTGATCAGCGCGACATTGAATCCATTTCCATCTCGGAACTGGCGCGTCATGCCGGCTATTCAGTGGGCGCTTTCTATGCGCAGTTTCGCAGCAAGGACGAATTTTTTGACGCATTGATTCTCAACCACCTGAACAAGCGCACCGAAACGCAAAGCAAGCTGGTGATGGAACAACCGCTGCAGGAACTGATCGACAATCTGGTGGCGAATATCGTGCGCTATTATTGGCAGCATCATATTTTCTGGCGTGCTGTGTTGCGAAGGACGCTGCTGGATTCGGAATATTGGGCGCCATTTCGCACGCATTTCAAGGAATCCAACGATCGCTTCATCACGCGCCTTGAGAATGACATCCACCGCAAACTGGATAAGCGCGAGCGCGACAACATCACGTTTGCGTTTCAAACCATCATGGGCCTGATCAATATTTCCATCGTGAACCAGCCTGGCCCGGTGTTTATCGGCCAAAAGCAGTTTGTGGAAGAGCTGACGCGCGCCTTCAAGCTGATTTCAGAAATCGATTCACTGGTAGCCAAGGCCGACTGACTTTGTTTTAAAGCTTGGTCTTGCAGCTGGTTGCTACAGTACAAACCACAGCAGTGCCGGCAGCGTCGCAAACGACAGCAGCGTTGAGATCATCACGGTGCCAGCCACTTCTTCCGGGCTACGGTTGTAGCGCACGGCGAACAAATAGGAAAACACTGCTACCGGCATAGTGCTCTGCAAAATCATGATGCCGCGTGCAACGCCAGTGAGTCCGAGCAAATTAGCCAACAACACGCCCACCCCAAAGCCCATGCCAAGCCGCAGCACAGACAGTGCTGCACTACGCCTGATGCTGGTGATCTCAAAGCGTGCCAGAGAAACACCCATCGCGATCAGCATCAGCGGAATTGTGAAATTACCCAGCAATTTGGTGGTGTTCTCAAGCCATTGCGGCGGGCGCATGCCGGTGAAGAGGAAGATCACTGTGATGATGACCGAATAGAACATCGGGTTGCGCAGCAGCTCCTTGAACGACAGTTTGCCAGACGAAATCATCATGCCAAGCGTAAGTGCGAACAAAGTGCTGACCATGAAATAGGTCATGCCCAGCGACAATCCTTCATTGCCGAAGGCCAACAGACACAACGGCATGCCCATGTTGCCGGTATTCGGAAATATTTGCCCGGGCAACCAGGTGCGCTGATCCAGTTTCGCAAAGTGCAGCACGCCGCCGCTGATAATGGCGAACACCACCATCGCCGCGAATGCAGCCAGCGCCATCTGTTTGAAGGCGCCCATGTCGACGTTGATCTCCATGAAGGTGGAAAAGATCAGGCAGGGCGCACCGACTTCCATCACGAGACGCGACACAAACGGAGTATCGAAGGCGAGGCCCTTCTTCACCCAGCCGTAGCCGAGCAGGGCGCAGATGAAGACGGGGGCGATGACGCCAAGAATGTTTAACAGCATGAGTGTTACTTCAAAAACTCAGGAGCGGAATAGCACAGCAAGTACGCCAGAACGATGGTCACTTTCCAGTCCACGGCGCCAAAAGCTTCGGCACCAACACTTGCTGCAAACGCGCATATTGCGGCAAGCCATTCTGATAAGGTGGATAGTCTTCACCCTGAATCAGTGGCGCAAAATATTCTTTCGCTTTGTCAGTGATGCCGAATCCATCAGCGGTGATGAAGTCGCGCGGCATTTTTTTCTCGACGTTGGCGACGTCGCTCAACTTGGCTTCGCCCACGCTCCAGCGATAAGGCGAGCTACTCTCGCGCACGATGATCGGCATCACTGCATTCTTGCCTGCCAATGCCAGTTCAACTGCTGCTTTGCCCATCGCATAGGCCTGCGCCACGTCAGTGCCGGAGGCAATGTGTCGAGCCGCCCGCTGCAGATAATCAGAAACAGCCCAGTGATATTTGTAGCCGAGTTCAGCTTTGATCATGGTTGCCAGTGTCGGCGCCACGCCTCCCAGCTGCACATGGCCAAAGGCATCTTTGCTGCCAGCATCAGCCAGGAAGGTGCCGTCGGCATAGTGGGCGCCTTCGCTGACGACGATTGCGCAGTAGCCGTATTTGCCAACACAGTCCTTCACTTTGGCGAGGAAAGCAGTTTTGTCGAATGCAATTTCCGGGAACACAATGATGTGGGGCGCATCGCCTTCCTGCTCGGAAGCGAGGCCCGCAGCACCGGCGATCCAGCCGGCGTGGCGGCCCATCACTTCCATCACAAACACCTTGGTGGAGCTTTCGCACATCGAGGCCACATCAAGCCCAGCTTCGCGGATGGAGACCGCGACGTATTTTGCGACCGAACCAAAGCCGGGGCAGGTATCAGTAATCGGCAGATCGTTGTCGACAGTCTTGGGCACGCCGATGCAAGTGATAGGGAAGTTCATCTGCTGGCTGAACTGCGCCACCTTGTTGGCGGTGTCTTGCGAGTCGCCACCGCCGTTGTAGAAGAAGTAGCCGATGTCGTGGGCTTTGAACACTTCGATCAGACGTTCGTATTCAGCGCGGTTCTGCTCGACGCTTTTCAGCTTGTAGCGGCAGGAGCCAAATGCACCGGCCGGCGTGTGGCGCAAGGAAGCGATAGTGGCATCGCTCTCAACACTGGTATCAATCAAC
>CANCGR010000277.1 GCA_947377625.1 Gammaproteobacteria bacterium
CCGGCACAATGGCGTTGGCCATCACGCCAATGCTGCTGGCGTGCAAAAACGCCAGATGCGACAGATCGAGCAGGTTGTCATTCAACAGCTGATAGCGGGCCTTGATTTCATGCAAGTAGAACGGCATCGGCGTGAAGCCGGGCCGGTCAGGGCTGATCTCTCCCAGATCAGGCAGCAGGTGTTTATCGGCCTTGTCAGCATCCCCCGCCCACACCCAGATCCACATGCCGTGTTCAACCACCGGGTATTGGCGCAACTTGCAGGTGGAAGGAATATTGTCTTGCCCAGGAATCTTGCTGCAGGCGCCGTGCGAGTCAAACTCAAAACCATGATAGCCGCAGATGATGTGGTCATCGCGCAACTTGCTTTTGCCGAGCGGATAGAAGCGATGCGGACACAAACCGCTTAAAGCGACTGGCTCACCATCCTGCTTGCGATAGAGCACTACCGGTTCATTCAACAGCCAGCGCGACACCAGCTCTTGCTGCAAGTCTTGCGCA
Organism: Gammaproteobacteria bacterium; assembly: GCA_947377625.1. GTDB lineage: Bacteria > Pseudomonadota > Gammaproteobacteria > Pseudomonadales > Pseudohongiellaceae > CAILUG01. The sequence continues at coordinate 501 of CANCGR010000277.1, forward strand.
AACGCCAATACATACCAGCCGTTGCGCACTGCGAAATAACCTTCTTTGAATGGGTACATGAACCAATCCTCGCGCGTTGCTTCTGACTGTTTTGTGCTTAACCGGATTTTGACAAAACCCTGCCATGCCATTCGAACGTTACCGGCTTGAGCTGCTGGCCTGCAACATCGAATTGCACCTGCAGCTCACTATTGAGTTCACTGAAAGATTTTTTTAATACCGGATGCCGCCTTTTGCCGGCAATTTGCGCCAGCGGTTTCAGTACATAAGCTTTGGCAGTGATGTCGGGATGCGGCAATACCACACCGTTGAAAGAACCGGACTTGTCGCCGTAGGTCAGCAGATCAACATCAATTGTTACTTCGGCACTACGTTCTGCCGTGCGTGCCCGATGATGTTTGTTTTCAATTTGTTTCAGCAGCGCCGCGAGTTCAGCCAGTGGCAGCTCGGTTTCAAAACCCACCGCCATGTTCAGATAGAGATTGGCAGGTTGCTGATCGGCGACACTTTCATAAACTGATGACAGTGCCAGATCGCGGAACTGCAACAGCAGCATGTCGAGACAGGAACAGAAATTCTCATACGGACGCGTGTTGCTGCCCAGACTGAGAGTGACCCACACCACTACAGCGCAACTCCGGCCGGGCGCTCGCCGCGCTCAATCAGCACGCCGACTTCTTTGGCACCAGTTATCGCCGCCGGTTTGGCGACGCGCACGCGTATCCACGGCACATGGAATTCCTTGCGTACCAGCGCCGCAATGGCTTCTGCCATCGCTTCCAGCAGTTTGAGATCGCTTTGCTCGATAAATTCAGTAACGCGCACGCACACAATTTTGTAGTCGAGCACGTATTGGTGTTCGTCGGTGGCGGCCGCCTTGCCAAAATCACAGGCCATGTCGAGATCGACCGACACCGGTTGCTTGATTTCGCGTTCCCAGTCATAGACACCGATGACGGTTTTGACTTCAAGACCTCTTACATAAACGATGTCCATAACTTCCTCTGGTGCTCGCGCTGATTTAAACAGGTAAGGCCGCAAGTGGCGGCAAGGTTTCCAGACTCCAGCGCGGGCGCGCATGGAAGGCCAGATCATCACATTGCCCCGCCATAAGGCGCTGACAACCGGCATAGGCGATCATCGCGCCATTGTCGGTGCAATACTTCAATTTCGGATAATAAAGCCGCGCCTTTTGTTGCTCTGCCATTTGCCCGAGCTCTTCGCGCAAACGCGTATTGGCGCTGACACCACCGGCAATCACCAGCGTCTTCATCGCGGTTTGTTGCAGCGCGCGTTTGCATTTGATGCTGAGCGTGGCAACGGTGGCTTCCTGGAAAGCATGGGCGATATCGGCTTTGGTTTGCGGATCTATAACGCCGTCTTTGGTGTGTTCCTGCACTGTGGTGAGCACAAAGGTCTTGAGTCCGCTGAAACTGAAATCAAGTCCGGGGCGGTTGGTCATAGGCCTTGGAAACTTGAACCGCTCAGGCGTGCCCTGCAGTGCCAGCTTCGCTATTTGCGGGCCACCGGGATATTCCAGTCCCAATAATTTGGCGACTTTGTCGAAGGCTTCACCTGCCGCATCATCCAAAGATTCGCCGATTACTTGATATTGGCCAATGCCCTGCACCGCGACCAATTGGGTATGACCGCCGGAAACCAGCAGCGCGACGAAAGGGAAAGTCGGCGCATCGGCTTCCAGCAAGGGCGCCAGCAGATGGCCTTCCATGTGGTGCACACCGAGCGTTGGTACATTCCAGGTCATGCCGATGGCGCGGCCAATCGAAGCCCCCACCAGCAAAGCACCGGCCAGGCCTGGCCCGGCGGTATAGGCAACGCCATTGATGTCGGCGGCTTTGCAGTTGGCGCTCTTCATCACTTCACGAATCAGGGGCAGCGTTTTGCGAATGTGATCGCGCGAGGCCAGTTCCGGCACGACGCCGCCGAATTGCTGGTGCAGTTTGATCTGGCTGTACAAGGCCTCAGCCAGAATGCCGCGCTCGCTGTCGTAGAGCGCAATGCCGGTCTCATCACAGGAGGTTTCGATGCCGAGAACTATCATGAAAAAATAAATCTGGGGGGTGGAAAATCGGGCGGCATCATAGCACGCGTACAAGGGTAATCCGGGGCGCAATTGACGATGAAACCCCATGCTATGATTTGAAAAAACCTAAAGGGGAAACACAATGAAAGCCTTCGTAATCAAAGCCGGCAGCACCACCTTCGATGGTCTGGTCCAGGTCGACTTGCCCAAACCCGCAGCAGGCCCGGGCGAAATCCTGGTAGAAATGCGCGCTGCCTCCCTCAATTTCCGCGATCTGTTGATCCCGCTCGGCCGTTATTTCGGCGGCCCAGTGACCGCTGACCTGATTCCGTTGTCTGATGGCACGGGCGAAGTAGTCGCCATCGGCGCTGGTGTCACCCGCTTCAAAATCGGTGATCGTGTGTGCGGTACTTTTTTCCGCAATTATGTTGATGGCCCGCCCGCTGCCATTGACCGGCCCGCGCTGGGCAGCCCGGCCGATGGCGTGCTGGCCGAATATGTGGTGTTTAACCAGCAGGATGCCGTGCTGATTCCTGCCAACCTGACCTACATCGAAGCAGCGACGCTGCCTTGCGCTGCTGTCACCGCCTGGAATGCGCTGATGGTAGCGGGCCGGCCCGTGCGCCCGGGCGATACCGTGTTGGTGCTGGGCACCGGTGGCGTTTCCCTGCAGGCGCTGCAACTGGCCAAAGCCGCTGGTGCAAAAGTGCTAGTGACCTCTTCTGATGACAAAAAGCTGGAACGGGTCCGCGCCTTGGGCGCCAGCGGCCTCATTAATTACAAGACCACGCCGGAATGGCACACCGAAGTCATGCGGCTGACCAACGGCCACGGTGCTGATTGTGTGATTGAAGTGGGCGGTGCCGGCACCTTGAAGAGTTCGATGCTGGCGCTGGCCCACGCCGGCAAGATTGCGATGATTGGTGTGTTGTCGGGCTTCCAGGGCGATACCAACCCGCATCCGGTCATGCTCAAAGGCGGCAACATGCATGGCATCTTTGTGGGCAACCGCGCCATGTTTGAAACCATGAACAAAGCCATTGAAGTCAACGACATCCATCCGGTCATCGACCAGATCTTCACCTTCAGCCAGACCGCTGAAGCTTTCCGGCATATGCAAGCACAGTCACATTTCGGCAAAATAGTGCTGACTATCGGCTAAATTGCGGCTCCAAAATCAGGCAGTGGTGGCCACGCGCCACTGCCTGCCGGCAAAAAACCCGGAATTAACCTCGCCAACTGCGGAACTTATTCCCCTTCAACCCCTACTAACAAAGACTGCCTCGGGTTTGTCCGGCTTGCTGGCAACCTGTAACGAGCAAGATCAGGGCAAGCCAGGGAGGCAAGAAGTAACCGGGCTACCCATCATGGGTCATTTATGGATAATGCCCCTTCCTTTTGATTTACCTTTCAAAACAGCAGGATTTTGCGTGCGTTTCAACTGCGGCCCAACACTAACCATCTTATTGATTTTATTATCAATAACTGGTTGTGCCACGGTTACTACCCCGCCTCCGGCCGTTGTTTTTATAGAACCCCCTGCTGAAAAACCGGTCCGCAAGACCAATGAGGATGTTGTTGAAACCCTGGTCACTTCGGCCCGCCAGTTGGGCACCATGCCAGTCCCCATTGATGTTGAAGAAGACGGCGAGATCTCGCCGGAACTGACCACCACCGTCCCGATGACGGCCAATCGTCTGGTAGAACGCGCCATCAATGACTTGCTGCAGAACAGTCGTGGCGTGCTGCGCACCTGGGCCAGCCGTAGTCATATTTATTTCCCTATGATTGAAAAAACCTTTGCCGAGGAAGGCGTCCCGGACGAACTTAAATACCTCGCCCTGCAGGAAAGCAGCCTGTATCCCACCGTGCGCAGCCCGGCCGGTGCGGTTGGCATGTGGCAGTTCATGGCGGCGACCGCAAAAAGTGAGGGCCTGCGTATCGATCAATGGGTGGATGAACGGCGCGATCCGGAAAAAGCCACTCGCGCTGCGGCAAAACACTTGAAGGCGCTCAATGAGAGCTATCAGGGCAGCTGGCATTTGTCGCTGGCGGGCTATAACTGCAGTTATCGCTGCATTATCCGCTCTGTTGAAAAATCCGGCCGCACCATCGAAAACCCGCCCACTTTCTGGGAAATCTATCCGCATTTGCCGCAGCAGACCCGCGAGTTTGTACCGCGCTTCATTGCTGCTTCGCTGATCGTGTCGAACCCGGAGCAATACGGCATTCATGTAGATGATCTCGGTCAGGAGCTGTCTTATGACATCGTAAAAGTACAAGGCATGATGAGTTTGGATGACGCCGCCAAATATGCAGGGGCCGACCTGGCGACCATTCG
>CANCGR010000278.1 GCA_947377625.1 Gammaproteobacteria bacterium
GGACGCGCGGCCTTGCCGGCAGAAGGATTGCCAAAACCGCCGAGTTCGCGATTAGCCAGCCACAGTTGGCCGATGATTTCAGCCGAGGTGAGATCGCTGTTGAAGCCCTGCTTGCCGGTAGCGCAGAAGCTGCAATCGAGACTGCAACCTGCCTGTGAGGAAATGCAGAGCGTGCCGCGACCCGCTTCGGGAATGTATACCATTTCCACACCGCTGCCGCTTTCGACTTCCACTATCCACTTGTAGCAACCATCTTGTGCTGCAAACGTGTCGCGAATTAGCGGTGGCCGGATTTCTGCCACCTCTTTCAACTTTTCACGCAAAGGCTTGCTTATGTTGGACATCGCATCAAAGTCACTCACGCCTGACTGATGCATCCATTTCAGCAATTGCACAGCGCGAAAAGGCTTTTCTCCAATCGATGCGAGAAAAGCCTCCAGCGCTTGCTTGTTCATTCCCAGCAGATTGGTCAATGCGTTCGGCATGGGGTTTCCGCGTGAACCGGCTTGCGCCGGTCGTGCTTTTAGAAAAGTCGTGGGCAAATTTCTTCAGGCTTGAAGAAGTAGGATATCTCACGTTGTGCAGAGGCTACTGAATCGGAACCGTGCACGGCATTGGCATCAATGGATTTGGCGAAGTCAGCGCGAATGGTGCCCGGGGCGGCCTGCGCAGGGTTAGTAGCACCCATCAGGTCACGGTTCTTGGCAACGGCATTGTCGCCTTCCAGTACTTGTACAACTACCGGACCAGAGGTCATGAAACTGACCAGATCCTTGAAGAATGGACGGGCCTTGTGCTCGGCATAAAAGCCGCCAGCGGTATCGTCAGTGAGTTGAACCATTTTGGCTGCCACCACCTTGAGACCGTCGTTTTCAAAACGACTGATGATCTGGCCGATCACATTCTTGGCTACGGCGTCAGGCTTGATGATGGAAAGGGTGCGTTCTACTGCCATTCTAAACTCCAGCGTTGGGCTAAAAAACAGGTCGCGTATTGTATGCGCCTTTGGGGTGCAAAGGTACCCCGCCCAAGGGTTTTCGGCGTGAAATCAACGCTTTTCGGACACCATGTTAATGGTATAGAGGGGTATTTCCACCACCAGATCGGTAGTTCCTACCAAGGCTTGGCAACCCAGGCGGGAATCGGCTTCCAACCCCCAAGCCTTGTCCAGATAATCGTCTTCCAGCTCATCGGCAGGTTCGAGCGAGCCATAGCCTTCCCTCACCAATACATGGCAGGTGGTGCAGGCACAAGACTTTTCGCAGGCATGTTCAATTTCGATGCCGTTGCGCAGCGCTGCATCGAGGATGCTTTCGCCGGTTGCGGCTTCAAAGGCGGCGCCTTCGGGGCACAGTTTGGCATTGGGCAAGATCAGAATTTGTGGCATCAGGGTTTCTCTCCCAAAGCATCCAGCCTGCGGCCAGCCAGCGCGGTCTTGATACCGGCATCCATGCGGCGCCCGGCAAAGTCACGGCTTTGGTTATTCAATGTCTCGGTCAGACGCTCAATCAATACGGCATCTGCTCCTGCTGCTGCCACTGTCAGTTCCTGCATTACCTGCTCCAATTTGTGTTTTTCATCAACACTCAACAAGCTCTCGCCATCCTGCTGCAGCGCCGCTTTCAAAGACTCAATATGACGCTGTGCTTCCACTTGCCGCTCGCGCAGTGTGCGCAGGGCCTTGTCGGCGGCTGCACTTTCGATCGAGGCCTTGATCATGTCCAGAATGTCATGTTCAACCAGACCAAAGGACGGCTTCACTACGGTGCTACTCTTGATACCTGAGGTCATTTCTTCTGCTTGCACTTCCAGCAAACCGTCGGCATCGACCTGAAAGCTCACTTTGATGCGGGCGGCCCCGGCCACCATTGGGGGAATGCCCCGCAGTTCAAAATGCGCCAGCGAGCGGCAGTCGCTGACCAGTTCACGCTCACCCTGGAATACCGAGAACGACATGGCGGTTTGGCCGTCCTTGTAAGTGGTGAATTCCTGCGCGCGGCTGACCGGAATCGTGCTGTTGCGAGGAATGATTTTTTCCATCAACCCACCCATGGTTTCAACACCCAATGACAAAGGCATCACATCCAGCAGCAACGCGGCATCGCCGTATTTATTGCCGACCAATACATCTGCCTGCAAAGCTGCGCCCAGCGCCACTACTTCATCTGGATTGATCGAGCACAAGGGCGCACGGCCAAAGAACTCTTGTACTTTTTGCTGGACCCGTGGTGTGCGGGTTGAGCCACCCACCAGCACCACATCAGTGACATCTGCAGCTGCCAAACCTGCATCGCGCAGCACGCGCCGGCACGCCTTCAAGGTGGTCTCGATATAGCTGTCCATCAACTCGTGCAGAGTGCTGCGGGTGAATTCTGCCTGCCAGGCACCGATTCGCACAGTCGTTGTGGTTACCGTAGTTAATGCATGTTTGGCTGCGCGTGCTTGTTGCAGCAGTTGCCGGTAATCCTCGACTGGCATGCCGCTGCTACCCGAGCTTTTCTGCATCCAGTCAGCGATGGCGCGATCAATATCATCACCGCCCAATGCACTGTCGCCACCAATGGCCAACACTTCGAATACACCTTTGTGCAAACGCATCAATGACACATCAAACGTGCCGCCACCCAGATCATAGATAACGATCGTGCCTTGCAACTGTTGGTCGAGACCGTAGGCCACCGCTGCGGCCGTGGGTTCGTTCAAAAGGCGCAGCACATTGAGGCCGGCGATGCGCGCCGCTGCACGTGTCGCCTGCCGCTGCGGCTCATCAAAATAGGCCGGCACCGTGATAACAACACCGTCAAGTTCACCGCCTGCTTGGGTCGTGGCACGTTCCACCAGCGCCTGCAGAATGTCGGCAGCAACTTGCACCGGTGAGACCGGACCTGTGGCGGTGTCGATATTCACCATACCGCCCTTCGCGGCATCCTGCAGCACATAGGGCAGTTGATGCTGGATATCGGCGAGACCTCTGCCCAACAAACGTTTGGAAGACGAAATGATGGTGGCACCCGGTAGTGGCGACATCGCATCAATGCCCACCGTACGCGAGCCGCCAGCACGGTATTGCACGACTGAGGGCAACAAGCGCTGGCCATGCACATCGGCAATGACTTCAGCCTTGCCGTCTTTGGCAATGGCAATCAGGGAATTGGTTGTGCCCAGATCGATGCCTGCGGCACGTTTGCGTTTTATAACCTGGCGGGCACGACCCTGGCCGGGTTCTGCAATCGTGAAAAGCACCATGGTTCAGTTTTCCAGCCAACGATCTTCGAGATGATTGAGTTCTTCCTGCAGCTTGTACAGGAATTGCAATTTTTGCAGACACAGGTGCGCAGAGCACCAATCGTGTTTGGCAATTTCGGCTTCAATAAGCTGCCAATGTTGCGCCATTGATGCAGCCACCGTTTGGCGCAAGCGTGCAAATGCTGCGTCGTCACGCTGCAAACCTAATTCTTCCAACTCTTCGCGCAACTCCAGTTGCTGCAGCAAAAACGCCGGTTCCAGTTTGCTCACCGCCACATCGCCTGATTCGCACAGACGCAGCTCGAGCAGATGTTCGGCACGCCGCAGCGGATGCTTCAGAATGGTGTAGGCGTCATTGAGCAAGCTGGTGTGCTGCAGTGCCTGCATTTTTTCGGTTTCGGACGCGTTCACATAACGGTCGGGATGCCACAAGGCCTGACGCTTGCGGTACTGCTCATCCAGCAGCGCCCGGTCCAGCTGGCAGCCAGCCGGCATGTCCAGAATTGCAAAAAAATCGGTAACCGACATGGCGTGGGAACTTATCAATTGTAGATGAGCAGGGAATGCAGGGATCAGGCCCGTCCGTCAGACGGTGAAACTTTCGCCGCAACCGCACTCACCTTTGACGTTGGGATTGTGGAATTCAAAACCTTCATTGAGACCAGTCTTGACGAAATCCATCTCGGTGCCATCAAGGTAGAGCAGACTTTTCGGGTCCACGATCACATTGATGCCGTGGTTGGCAAACACCTTGTCTTCTGTATTGAGCTCATCAACAAATTCCAGCACGTAAGCCATGCCGGAACAGCCAGTGGTAGTCACACCCACGCGAATGCCGACGCCTTTGCCGCGGGCGGCCATCTGGGAAGCCACATGTTTCGCTGCATTCTCGGTAAGTAAAATTGCCATCGTGCTGATCCTGTCTTTGCATGGGTTACTGGTCTTGCTTTCGAGCGTACTTATTCGGCTTTCTATCGGCTTTCTATCGGCTTTCTATCGGCTGTTCTATTGGGCTTTGGCTTGATCGCGTTTGTGCTTCACATCAGCAACTGCAGCTTTGATTGCATCTTCAGCCAATACTGAACAATGGATCTTCACAGGTGGCAGTCCAAGTTCTTCGGCAATTTCAGTATTGCGAATTTTGGCTGCATCATCGATGGAGCGGCCTTTGACCCATTCAGTCAACAGCGAGCTGGAAGCAATGGCGGAACCGCAGCCATAGGTCTTGAACTTGGCGTCTTCAATGATGCCATCCGCGTTCACCTTGATCTGCAAACGCATCACGTCGCCACAAGCAGGCGCGCCAACCATGCCGGTACCGACATTGGCATCGTTGTCGTCGAGCTTGCCAACGTTGCGTGGATTCTCGTAGTGATCCAGTACTTTGTTTGAATAGGCCATCTTGATTACCTCGTTACTGCTTTTAACTGATTACTTCGTTGTTGGTTTGGGCCAGACTTAATGAGCAGCCCACTGCACCTTCGTAAAATCCACGCCGTCCTTGAACATGTCCCACAGCGGAGACAGCTCACGCAATTTGTTGACAGCGTCGTGGAGACGGCCGATTGCATAATCAATGTCAGCTTCAGTGGTGAAGCGGCCGATCGAGAAACGCAGCGAACTGT
>CANCGR010000279.1 GCA_947377625.1 Gammaproteobacteria bacterium
TGAGATCTGCATGGAATCCCTCTTACTGTTTAGGTTTACTTCGAATACAGCTCTACAATCAAGCTCTCGTTGATTTCGGCCGACAACTCACTGCGTTCCGGCTTGTGTTTGTACAGACCTTCCAGCTTTTCATGGCTGACTTCTACCCATTCAACACTTGCACGGGAGCCATTGATATCGAGAGATGACTTGATCCTCAACTGGTTCTTGGCTTTTTCCCTGACAGACACTTTGTCGCCTGCCTGAACCTGATAGGACGCAATATTTACAACTTTGCCGTTCACCAGAATTGACTTGTGGGAGACCAATTGACGGGACTCAGCACGTGTGGAGCCAAACCCCATGCGGTAAACAACATTGTCCAGACGTGATTCCAGCAGTTGCAACAGGTTCTCGCCAGTTGCACCTTTCATACGGGCTGCCTCGGTGTAGTAGTTACGGAATTGACGTTCAAGGATGCCGTACATGCGGCGAACCTTCTGCTTCTCACGCATCTGTACGCCGTAGTCAGACAAACGGCCAGGACGCTGGCCATGCTGGCCTGGTGCAGTCTCGGACTTGCACTTGTCTTCCAAAGAGCGAATGCCGCTTTTCAGGAAGAGGTCTGTACGCTCACGGCGAGCCAATTTACATTTAGGGCCTATATAGCGGGCCATATTCATTTCTCCTGTACGTCAGTACTTCTCATCAGCCAATCAGCATTGCAATCAGCACTGAGGAATTTGTTTTTACACGCGACGGCGCTTGGGTGGGCGGCAGCCGTTGTGAGGGATTGGAGTTACATCAGTAATGTTACTGACTTTCAAACCGCAAGCGTTCAAGGCGCGAACAGCAGATTCACGGCCTGGGCCAGGGCCGTTAACACGAATGTCGACGTTTTTAAGGCTATAAAGCTCAATAGCGCTTTTGCCGGCTTTCTCTGCGGCAACCTGGGCTGCAAAAGGAGTACTTTTACGTGAGCCCCTGAATCCGGATCCACCTGAAGTAGCCCAGGATAAAGTATTACCCTGACGATCAGTGATGGTCACGATTGTATTGTTGAAAGACGCATGAATATGCGCAACACCATCAGATACCGAGGATCTTGCTTTCTTGCGAACTTGGGGAGCTGGTTTGGCCATTACTAGTTACCTTGGTTTTGCACTCTTGCCAGGATGTCTTGATTATTTACGAATTGGTTTACGTGGGCCTTTGCGTGTTCGCGCATTGGTTTTGGTACGCTGACCACGAGCCGGCAGACCTTTGCGATGACGAATACCGCGGTAAGTACCCAGATCCATCAAACGTTTGATATTCATTGAGACTTCACGGCGCAGATCACCCTCAACAGTGATTTTGGTGATTTCGTTGCGCAAGGAATCCAACTGATCTTCATTGAGATCGCTGACTTTGGTAGCCGGATTGATACCAGTAAGCTTGCAGAGGCCTTTGGCCACAGTAGCCCCAATACCAAACACATATTGGAGGGAAATAATTACATGCTTGTTATCTGGTATGTTGACACCGGCAATACGGGCCATAAGCTCACTCCAAAATTCTACAATTTCCTGGCTGCCCTGATTATTGAGGACACACCATCGCGTCGAACAAATTTTTTAAAAACCTTTAGAAATAACCAGTTATCGCGCCGAAAAGAAGCTCGACTTGCTTATTTAACAACTGGTTTGATCCAGCGGAAAAAGGGCGGCAAGCTTATACTTCGTACCCGACAAAATCAACCGCGCCGTTAGCCCTGTCTCTGCTTATGACGAGGCTCGGAGCAAATGACTCGTACTACACCATTACGCTTGATGACTTTGCATTTTCTGCAAATTCGCTTCACCGATGCTCTTACTTTCATTGTCTATCTCCCGATAACTTTTCGCTGTCGCCAACCTATTGAACAGGCCGCAGCAGCATTCAAAACACTATCTTCTGAACGAACCTATATTTGACTTCTTCATCAGCGATTCATACTGATGCGACATCATGTGCGAATGCACTTGAGCCATGAAGTCCATGCAAACCACCACCACGATCAACAGTGAGGTTCCACCAAGCTGGAATGGCACGTTTGCTGAAGTCTGCAAGAACTGGGGCAACAGACAAACCAACGTGATGTAGGCAGCTCCGAACAGTGTCAATCGAGTCATTACGTTGTCTATATAAGTCGCAGTATGCTCACCCGGACGGATGCCTGGAATAAATGCGCCAGAGCGTCTCAGGTTTTCTGCCATTTCCTTGGGGCTGAATACCAACGATGTATAAAAAAAGCAGAATGCGACAACAAGAATAACGAATAACAAAATGTTCAAGGGCTGGCCAGGACCCAGTATCAACGCCAAATCAGCCAGAAACTGAAAACCCTCATTTTGACCAAACCACTGCCCCAAAGAAGCAGGAAACAATAGGAAACTACTGGCAAAAATAGCCGGTATTACACCACTCATGTTCACTTTCAAAGGCAAATGGCTTGATTGCCCTTGATACATACGACGCCCCTGCTGTCTTGGGGCATAGTTGACGGTGATGCGTCGTTGTCCTCTTTCTACAAAAACAACGCCAGCGACCACGGCAGCGCCAATAATCACTACTACAAACAAAGCCAAGGGCTGGATCGAGCCTTCCGACACCTGTTCCAGCGACTGCCCGACCGCAGCAGGCAAGCCTGCAACAATCCCTGCAAAAATAAGCATGGATATACCATTGCCTACTCCGCGCTCAGTGATCTGCTCACCAAGCCACATCAGAAACATCGCCCCGGTAACCAAGGAAACCATTGCTGTCAGGTAAAAACTGAAATTCGGATTGAAGGCCATTTTGGCCAACACACCGGTAGTAATTGCTACAGCTTGAATAGAAGCAAAAAACAACGCGCCGTATCTGGTGTACTGGCTGAGCTTTCTTCTGCCAGCCTCTCCTTCTTTTTTAAGCTGCTCTAGCGACGGGGTAGTTGCAGTAAGCAGCTGCACAATAATAGATGCGGTGATATAGGGCATGATCCCCAGCGCAAAAATACTCATGCGCTGAATTGCACCACCGGAGAACATATTGAACATTCCGGTGATTGTTCCCTGTTGCTGGTTAAACATAAACGCCAGTTGTTCGGGATTAATTCCGGGCACGGGTATGTGCGTGCCTACGCGGTAGACCAAAACGGCCAACAACAGAAAAAGTAGTCGGGCTTTCAATTCCGCCAGACCATCCGCTTTTCCCGGACTCATTGCTTGGGCCATTTTCGTTACCGCAACCAGTGCTTAGTGAAAACCGATATCAACCGAAATTCAGGCAACTGTGCCGCCTGAAGCTTCAATTGCTGCTCTGGCGCCTTTGGTAACTGCAATACCTTCCACCGTAAAGCTGCGCACCACTTCACCAGACAACATGATGCGGGCACGGCCAATACTTCTGTCGATGATGTTGGCCTTTTCCAACGTTGCAAGATTTACAACATTGCCTTCAATTCTGTTCAGCTCAGAGGTACGCACTTCAGCAGTAGCACTTCCCATCCTGGAATAAAAACCAAATTTGGGCAGCCTTTTCTGCAAAGGCATCTGACCACCTTCAAAACCTGGACGCACATGACCACTCTTGCGAGCTTTCTGCCCTTTGTGTCCACGGGTAGATGTCTTTCCTAGACCACTACCAATACCACGACCAACCCTTTTAGGGGCGTGCTTGGAACCCGGTGCAGGACTTAATGTATTCAAACGCATGACAATCTCCAACTTAATCTTCTACCGGTTTATTCCTGGACCAGAACAACAAGGTGCCTGACTTTGTTGATCATCCCGCGCACTGAAGGAGTGTCTTGCACCTCAACAACGTGGCGAATACGGCGCAGACCGAGACCGGTGAGGCAGGCCTTATGATTGGCAAGAATCCCATGGGAACTCTTGATCTGTTGCACTTTCAAAGTCTTGTTAGCCATTGCTTGAACCTTCTAATCACTTCGCTCTATTCACTTCACTGTCAGAAAATCGGGGCTTGTCACCCTTTTTTCAACTCAACCAGCTATGTCTTCCAGCGTCTTGCCGCGCTTGGCAGCTATGTCTGATGGAGAGCGCATATTCATCAAACCCTTGAACGTCGCACGCACTACGTTAACCGGATTGGTTGAGCCATAACATTTTGCAAGTACGTTGTGTACCCCAGCAAGTTCAAGAACCGAACGCATTGCACCACCGGCGATAACGCCAGTACCGTCTGATGCTGGCTGCATGTAAACTTTCGACGCGCCATGGTGCGCCTTTACCGGGTACTGCAGAGTAGTTCCATCCAACTTGACGACAATCATATTGCGACGCGCAGCTTCCATGGCTTTTTGTATAGCCTGCGGAACTTCACGTGCTTTGCCACGACCAAAACCCACACGGCCTTTACCATCGCCTACGGCAGTCAATGCCGTAAATGAAAAAATACGGCCACCTTTCACCACTTTGGCGACACGGTTAACCTGAATCAGCTTTTCCTGCATGCCGTCTTCATTGTTCTTGGGTTGTTCTTTCTTGAATGCCATAGTGATTATCCGATTAGAATTCCAGTCCGCCTTCACGCGCCGCATCAGCCAGAGCTTTTATGCGACCGTGATACATGAAGCCGCTACGATCAAAGGCCACTTTACTGATGCCGGCGGATTTCGCACGTTCAGCTATCAGTTTGCCTATTTCTTTCGCAGATTCCACGTTGCCGGTTTTTTCACTGCCCAATGAGGAAGCAGATGCCAACACCTGGTTGTCAGGAGAAATAACCTGGGCATAAATATGTCGTGGGCTGCGGTATACACACAGGCGATTCACTTTAAGTTCACGAATCTTGGCGCGTGCACGTTTTGCTCTACGCAACCTGGAAGTCTTTTTTTCGTTCAT
>CANCGR010000280.1 GCA_947377625.1 Gammaproteobacteria bacterium
CCCAACATTCCCATGCGGCATTGGCACGACCTCAAGCCACTCGCATTCATTGGCCTCGTGCTGGTGATTTGCCAGATAACGCTCGGCGGCTGGACCAGCACCAACTATGCCGCACTCGCCTGCCCCGACTTGCCTACCTGCCAAGGCCATTGGTGGCCACCGTTGATGGATTTCACCAGCGCCTTCAATTTTGCCCAGGAAATAGGGCCGAATTATCTGGGCGGTCAACTTGATGGCGGCGCCCGTCTGGCGATTCACATGACACACCGTATCGGTGCCATTGTAGTGGTGTGCTACCTGATATTTCTGGTGAGGCGACTGCGCCGTTATAGCGGTGGCCCGCATCTGCGCAGTCAGGGCAATGTGATTCTGGGCTTGTTGCTACTGCAAGTGTGTTTAGGACTCAGCAATGTGCTGTGGTCCTTGCCGCTGCCGGTGGCCGTTGCCCATAATGCCTGCGGCGCCTTGCTGTTGCTGTCGCTGATCAGTCTCAATTATCGCCTGCATAAAAGCACCCTGCCCTGGTAAGTCATGACTCAAGCCACTGTTATCAAGATAGCCACCTGGCGTGACTATTACGAAATGTGTAAACCGCGCGTTGTGATGATGATGATTCTCACATCGCTGGTCGGCATGTTTCTGGCCGTGCCCGGCATGGTGCCGTTAAACGTATTGCTGTGGGGCAACATTGGCATTGCTTTGGTGGCTAGTGCTGGCGCGGTAGTGAATCACCTGATTGACCACCGCATCGACACCATCATGCAACGCACGCTGAAACGACCCATCCCGCAAGGCAAGGTAACCGTGATGCAGGCGTTGTTGTTCGCGTGCTGCATTTGTTTGAGCGGCATGCTGATTCTGATGTTGTTGGTGAATCCGATGTGCGCGTGGCTGACCCTGGCCTCGTTCGTGGGTTACGCCATCATCTACACCGGCTGGCTCAAACGCGCTACGCCACAGAACATCGTCATTGGCGGCCTTTCCGGTGCGATGCCGCCGCTGCTGGGTTGGACTGCCGTTACCGGCAGCATCGACCCCAACGGACTGCTGCTGGTGCTGATCATCTTCGCATGGACACCGCCGCACTTCTGGCCGTTGGCGATCCATCGCAAGAATGACTACGCCAAGACCGATATTCCCATGCTGCCCGTCACGCACGGCGAAGCCCTGACCAAACTGCATACGCTGCTCTATACAATCATCATGGTGATTGTGAGCGTGCTGCCGTATCTCACCCACATGAGCGGACTGTTTTATCTCGGTTCAGCGCTGCTGCTTGGCATCGGCTTTATGTATCACTCCATCAATCTGCTGGTCACCAAACGCCCGCAAGCGGCGATGCAAACATTTCGCTTTTCCATCTTCTATCTGATCGCACTGTTTATCGTGCTGCTGATCGACCACTACTTGTAAGCGCAGGATTCATGAACAAAGGTGTTGCCAATACCGTTATCGGTTTAGTCGCCTTCATGGCGCTGTTGCTCGGCCTGTTGGTGCATCGTGTGCTGACGCCACCCGCGATGACACAACAACAGCTCAACGACAAAGGCCTGTTTGTTTACGATGTGCCGCGCCGTTTCAGTGACTTCACGCTGACCGATCACAACAACCAGCCGTTAACCAAAGCGATTCTCAAAAACCATTGGACTTTGATGTTCTTCGGTTACACCAGCTGCCCCGATGTGTGCCCGACCACGCTGGCCAGCATTCGGCAGTTTCAAATGTTGTTAAAAGAGGCTGATGAGAAAGCGGCCGGCAAACTGCAAGTCGTGTTTGTGTCAGTTGACCCGATGCGCGACACGCCGGAAAAACTCGCCAGCTATGTGCATTATTTTGATGAGCACTACATTGGCGCCACCAGTGACTACACCAACATCTTCAATCTGGCGCACCAGCTCAATATTGCCTTTGCCTATTTGCCATCAAAGGACGGTACTTATGATGTGTCCCACAGCGGCGAGATTGCATTGATCAATCCCGAAGGCGACTTTCATGGCTTCTTCAAATCGCCGCCTGATCCGGAAAAGATGCTGGTGACCTTTCGTTCGATGTTGCTAGGCTGGCAGCACTAAACGCGGTCAACACAGCGTCTGCCCCTTCACAAACACGCTTAAAACCAGACTTTTCATAAAGCTTGATGGCAGCTGGTTTTCTTCTCTTCACAAAGTGATCCGGATCTTATTCGACCTCTGCGACTCTTACCCGTTTTTCATCCCGGCGACTTTCAACCAGCGTGCGCAACTGCTCGCGTAATTCACTGCCATTCGCGATTGCCGGAATTACCAAATTCGGGGTTGTTGCGTCGGACGACACAATAACGACGTTGCCAAGCCCGAACATGCGCAAAAAGAACGGCTGCTCAAAGCGGGAATCTTTCACTCGGTAAAGTTCAAGCTCGTCAGTTTTCTTGTTAAGCACGCCACTGTGCATTTTCAAACGCTGCGTGGTGAGCTCATAAACCTGGTATTTAGCGACAAGGAATTGCCAGAACGCATAAGGAATCGCGACCACCGCACCGACCACTGTCAGCGAAATCAGCAGGCAAACCAAATAGGTTCCGAAGTTGGTGATTTGTGATGGGCGCCCGGACCAAACTTGAACTTCCGATGTCATGCGATGAATCCTCGTTATAGCCGTAATTGATTATGCTGCCATGCCTTCGACTACAAGATGACGAGTATCTGTTCTCAAGCTGGCTTGCTCAAGCGTGATAGCGCAAACATCACCGAATCGATCCAGATCAAGCACGGTGTTCTCATCAAGGTCGCGCGTCTGCGTGATGTCTTGCGCTCTTAACTCGATATACAGCGTGTCGGTATCCTGAAAGTACTGGATTTTCATGGCCTGAATCCTCGTATCCTAAAGTCATGCCGACGCAGTTTAGCTGTGTTTTTTGACGAGCGCCAAAATGTTTCCAGCAGCAATATTTTGTGATTTCGTTCAAGGAGTGCAGTGATGGCTAAAAGACTTGATGGCAAACAATGCCCAACCTGCTTCCAAGGCAAATTGAAGCATGGCGTGCAAGAAACTTCATTCGAGTACCGAGGCGCCGTTATGCACTACAAGCAGCAAGGCGCATGGTGCAACCATTGCGATGAGTGCATTACAACTGGAACGGAGGGCGAAGCCACATCGCCGCAAATACGCAAGTTCATGGCTGAAGTAGACAATGATGAACGCAAGTTTTTACTGCGCGTGCACAAGAAGTTGCGACTGACTCAACGTGAAGCGTCACGCCTGGCTGGTGGCGGCCATAATGCCTTTTCACGCTATGAGCGCGGCGAAGCGCAGCCGTTGCCGGCAGTGGTCAACTTGTTTCGCTTGCTCGATAAGCACCCTGAGTTGATTAAGGAACTAGCGGCTTGAGAATGGGGGGTGGTCCCCAAGAGTAAGGTTTGTAATTAAGGGAAATGTGACTCTGGCTCCTATTTTTTTGAAGCACGATACAAGGCCCTTCCTCCTTTGATTAAAACATCTATGGTTTTGTAACCAGCGGAATCAAAGCTTGAGCGTTGCTCTTCGAGGTTCATGTATAGCTGATCGTTTTGCATACCACCATCACCGCAGTAATGATCGCAAACCAGATACAGGCCTTTGTCGTTGAGAACTTCTCTTACTTGGCGATGAAAATTTTCAGTGTATTGCTTATGTCTAAGTTCATGCACAGCCTGGACAGTCACCACCGCATCGTAAGTACCGAGACCGTGAGTCCAATTTGACTCTTTGAAGTTTCGCTCAATGAAAGAGACTCTTTCGGTAAATGGGGAAAGTCTTTTTCTGGCTAGCTCGTGCATAGCAGGAGAGAAGTCCAGCAGGACAATTTTTGCTCCGGGCAGTTTGGTCATTATGTATGAAGCCAAAAAACCGGGGCCTGATCCCAACTCCAGAATTGTCAATGCAGGCGTACCCAGAAGCAGAAGCTGATTTGTAATTGCCTCGAAGAAATCTTCTCTAAACGGGCGGTCCATTGCCTTACTTTCCCACTCCAGAGCATCACTCATGAGTCGAAGATCAATGGGACTCGGGACTTCAACTATGCTCATGGATGCTTCCTGACATTTCTCTAGCGTGCAGACACACCATTGTGCTTTCGTTTAGCGGGCGCAATTCCCGGCTTTTGAAATAATTGATGTTACTGCCGTTTTTTTAGAAGCACGCTCATTGCAAAAAGTAGTGCCGCCACAACCACAATGCTTGGGCCAGTTGGTGTATCCCAAAACCATGAGGCTGAGAGCCCACCCACCACGGCAACACAACCACTGAGGCTGGCGCCGAATGCCATCTGTTCCGGAGAGCGCGCAAACAATCTCGCTGTCGCTGCGGGGATGATCAGCAATGAAGTGATCAGCAGTACGCCAACGATCTTCATTGCTACCGCCACTGCCACTGCGATGATCAGCATCAGCAACACGCGCAGGCGCATGACGTTGAGGCCTTCCACTTGCGCCAGTTCAGGTTGCAGTGTGAACGACAGCAACGCATTCCAGTTCGACAGCAGCACCGCCAGCACCAGCGCGCAACCGCCAAGCAGCCACAGCAGTTCACTATTGGTGACAGTCAACAGATCACCAAACAGATAAGCCTGCAAATCAATCTGCGTATTAGTAAAACTCAGCAGCACCAATCCCACTGCCAGCGAACTGTGCGCAAGTATGCCAAGAAGCGTATCGGTCGCGAGTGACTTACGTGTTTCCATCAGCACCAACAACAGCGCCACCAGGCAGCAGATGAAGATGACAGTGAGCTGCATGTTGAGATCCAGCAACAAACCAAGCGCAATACCGAGCAACGCCGAATGCGAAAGCGTGTCGCCAAAGTAAGCCATGCGGCGCCACAC
>CANCGR010000281.1 GCA_947377625.1 Gammaproteobacteria bacterium
CCACTTACCTGGCCACTTACCTGGCCACTTACCTGGCCACTTACCTGGCCACTTACCTGGCCACTTACCTGGCCACTTACCTGGCTATTTGTCTGGCTACTCGTGTACTGCATTGGATGCCAGATGGATGTTGGTGCCAATGGATATGGATTTCACGTTGTTGCCACCATAGATCAAGTTAATGATGGCCCTCGAATACATGTATGCCGTGAACATGGAAGTCAGCAGCCCCAGCGTCAGCGTCACTGCAAAACCTTTGATTGGCCCGCTGCCTATGGCAAACAGGATGACCGACACAATCAGCGTGGTGACGTTGGCATCGACGATGGTGACGAAAGCCCTTTCATAACCGGCATTGATCGCGCGCGGAATGCTCATGCCGTTTTCAATTTCCTCGCGTATGCGCGCAAAAATCAGCACGTTGGCATCCACGGCAATACCCAACGTCAGCACAATCCCGGTAATGCCGGGCATGGTCAGCGTCCAGCCGACAATGGACATGATCGCCATCATCAGCAGCAGATTGCAAAACAGTGCAATCACCGCAGCAATGCCGGAAATGCGGTAATAACCGACGATAAACACTACCAACAGGCCCAGGCCCAACAGCACCGAGTTGACACCGTTATTGATGTTTTCCTGACCAAGGCTGGGACCAATCGTGCTTTCCTCAACAAAATGCATCGGGGCAGCCAGTGCACCCGAGCGAATCAACAGGGAAAGATCATTGGCTTCCGCACTACCCAGACCCGTGATGCGGAACTGGCGACCCAGCGCTGACTGTATGGTGGCAACACTGATTGCCCGTTCGTCGACTGTAGGCTCGGACGTGGTAACCAGCGAGCCATCAGCTTGTGCCTTGGTCACACTGCGGGTCTTGGTTTCGCTCAGAATAATCGCCATTTTCTTGCCAACGCTGACGCGGGTGACGTCGTTGAGTTTCTTGGCGCCGACAGAATCCAGCGTGATGTTCACTTGTGGCAGACTGTCAGATGAATCAATCGAAGACTGGGCACCAGTGACATTGCTGCCGCCCATGATGACATCCTGGTTAACTTTTACTGGTGCGCCGTTGTACAAATATTCCCGGGTGGTGTTCGGCGCCGCACCGCTTTCAGCCACCAGATGGAATTGCAGTGTTGCCACCGCACTGATCAGATCCTTCGCGCGCGTCGTGTCCTGGATACCCGGCAATTCAATGATGATGCGGTTGGCGCCCATCTGCTGGATCTTGGGTTCTTTCACGCCAAGTTCGTTTACCCTGGCGCGCAAAGTGGTCAGGTTTTGCTGAACCGCATACTTTTGCAATTCAAGAATGCTGGCCGGCGACATCGAATACTGCACGATGAAATCATCACCAACTTCCAGTGTATTCATCACAAGGTCAGGGAATTTTCCTTTCAGCTTGCCGATGGCCGTACTGCGGGTGGCGGCGTCCAGCAAACGGATATTGATGCGTTTTTGCGCATCCAGCGTGATCGGTGGGCGATAGCGGATTTTTTCATCCCGCAATTCGTTGCGCATGGAAGCAATTGTGTCGTTCAACTGTTTGGTTGTGGCCTCGTTCATGTCGACTTCCATCAGGAAGTGCACACCGCCCTGCAAATCCAGACCATAGGCCATCGGACCTGCATGCAGCTTCTCCAGCCACGCCGGCGTGGTCGGCGCCAGATTGAGTGCCACGATATAGTTCTGCGGCATTTTCAAATTCACTATCTGCTGCGCCCTGCTCTGCTGGTTTTTGTCACGCAGGCGGATCAGCGCCACACCATTTTTGCCGATCTCGGGATCAAAGAATTCAATGCCATCCTGCTTGAGGGCGTCGGTAGCCATGCCAAGTGCAGCTTGGTCCATGACACCGTCGTCGTGCGAAATCTGGATCGCAGGATCAGGCTGGTAGAAATTGGGGGCTGCGTAAATCGCAGACAACAATGCAACTACGATCAGGAAAAGGTTTTTCCAGAGCGGGTACTTGTTCAGCATGGGAAAGGTCCGGTAGCGCCGTTCTTGATCAGATGGATTTGATGGTGCCTTTGGGCAATACCGCAGCCACAGAAGCTTTTTGCATTTTCAGCTCAAGATTGTCTGCCACTTGCAAGCCCACATACAGATCATCAACCTTGGTGATGCGGCCAAGAATACCGCTGTTGGTGATCACTTCATCGCCCTTGCCAAGCGTGGAGAGCAAGGTCTTGTGCTCATTGGCGCGTTTGGACTGCGGACGCCAGATCATGAAATAGAAAATTACGCCAAAACCGGCCACCATCAAATAGGTGATCATCGGGGAAGGAGCCGCTGCTGCATCGGTTGCAGTCTGGGCCATGGCTGAGCTGATAAAGAAGTTCATGGGGTTACCTAAAGTTCTGGAAAAATTGTGGTGCTGATCCGGCTTTGATTTGGATACTGGGGATACAGCCTGCTTCTTGTGTTTCTTTTCAACCTGCTCAACTGGCTTGTGCAGCCAATCTGGTTTGTTCTTGTGTGAAGCATTCAATAAAGCTGGCCAATTTACCTTGTTCAATATGACGGCGCAATTCAGCCATCAAATGCTGGTAATAGTGCAGGTTGTGGAGCGTGCACAACTGCGCTCCAAGCATCTCGCCACACTTGTCCAGATGGTGTAGATAAGACCGGCTGAAGGTTTTGCAAGTGTAACAACTGCAATTATTGTCCAGCGGCGCCAGATCGTGACGGTAACGACTGTTGCGCAATTTCAACACGCCGGCGGATGTGAAGATATAGCCATTGCGGGCATTGCGGGTCGGCATCACGCAATCGAACATGTCGATGCCACGGCTTACTGCATCCACCAGATCAGCCGGGGTGCCGACTCCCATCACATAGCGCGGTTTATCGACTGGCAGCATAGGTGCGACCTCGTCAAGGATATGTAACATTTCCTGCTTGGGCTCACCGACTGACAAACCACCGAGCGCATAACCATCGAAACCAATCTCTGTCAGTTTCTGCAATGATTCGAGCCGCAGCGCCGTGTACATCCCGCCCTGCACAATGCCAAACAGTGCTGCCGAGCTATCGCCATGAGCAACTTTGCAACGTGCAGCCCAGCGCATCGACAGCTCCATCGAAGTGCGTGCCTGATCGACCGTGGCCGGATAAGGTGTGCATTCATCAAACACCATCACAATGTCGGAGCCGAGATCACGTTGCACCTGCATAGAGATTTCAGGGCTTAAAAACACTTTGTCGCCGTCAATTGGCGAGCGAAACTCAACGCCCTCCTCCCGAATCTTGCGCATCTCACCAAGACTGAAAACCTGAAAACCACCGGAATCCGTAAGAATTGGCTTGGACCAGCCCATGAAATCATGCAGGTCACCATGCGCCTTGATGACTTCAACACCAGGACGCAACATCAGATGAAAAGTATTGCCCAGCAAGATGTGCGCACCGGTGTCAGCCACCTGATGCGGTGTCATTGCTTTCACCGTGCCGTAGGTTCCCACCGGCATAAACGCCGGGGTTTCCACCACGCCACGGTCAAAATGCAAACGCCCACGCCGGGCCTTGCCATCCTGTTCAATCAATTCAAAACGCATTTGTCTATTCGGTTAAGTGGATATGGAAGCTGGCAGTGAGCGAGTGCCTTTGGGTACCCTTCGAACTGCTTTCCCTGCGCCGGATTTTTCGGAAACAAGCGAGGGCTGTCTGAGCCGCGCAGCGGCGAGTTCCCGAGCGCCGAAAAATACAAGCAGGAGAGTGAGCGGGTACCCAAAGGCACTCGCTCACTGCCAGCCGCTCAGATCATTAATTCACAAAAGTACCGCGAATTACGGCAGCAAATGACTGACTGCGTCGCGCTCTTCGCTCAGTTCTTTCTCCGTTTTCTGCATCAAATCACGGCTGAAATCACTGACTGACAAGCCTTGCACGATCGTGTATTCGCCGTTGGCACAGGTCACCGGGAAGGAATAGACCAAGCCCTTGGAGATGCCATAGCTGCCGTCACTGACGATGGCCATGCTGACGATTTTGCCGTTAGTGCCCAGTGCCCAGTCACGCATGTGTTCAATGGCTGCGTTGGCAGCAGAAGCCGCGCTGGAAAGACCGCGCGCCTTGATGATGGCGGCGCCACGTTGCTGAACTGTCGGGATGAAGTTCTTCACCATCCACTCGTTGTCCACGAGCGTGCTAGCGGCTGCGCCAGCGACATTGCAGTG
Source organism: Gammaproteobacteria bacterium (assembly GCA_947377625.1). Taxonomy (GTDB): domain Bacteria; phylum Pseudomonadota; class Gammaproteobacteria; order Pseudomonadales; family Pseudohongiellaceae; genus CAILUG01. The sequence continues at coordinate 4,182 of CANCGR010000281.1, forward strand.
ATGAATATCGGGATACTGGGTGGAGCTGTGGTTGCCCCAGATGATCATGCTGTCGACGTCGGTGGAGTGCTTGCCGGTCTTCAGCGCCAGTTGTGCAACAGCGCGGTTATGGTCGAGACGGGTCATGGCGGTGAACTGGCCGGGCTTCAGGTCTGGCGCATTGCGATAGGCAATCAGTGCATTGGTGTTGGCCGGATTGCCGACTACGATGATCTTGACGTTGCGCGAGGCGTGGTCGTTGATCGCCTTGCCCTGCGCCGAAAAGATTTTGGCATTGGCCTCCAGCAAATCCTTGCGTTCCATGCCGGGGCCGCGCGGACGGGCTCCTACCAGCAGGCAATAGTCTGCATCCTTGAAGGCCACCGCCGGGTCATCACTCTGCACGATGCCTTGCAGCAACGGGAATGCACAGTCTTCCAGCTCCATGGCCACGCCTTTGAGGGCTTCCAGTGCCGGGGTAATCTCGAGCAACTGCAGAATAACCGGTTGATCCTTGCCGAGCATGTCGCCGGCCGCAATGCGGAACAAAAGTGAATAACTGATCTGGCCGGCAGCGCCGGTCACGGTGACTCTTGCAGGAGCTTTCATGTAGGGTTCCTATCAGCAATGAACTTGAAAAAAAATGTGGACGGGGGTAT
>CANCGR010000282.1 GCA_947377625.1 Gammaproteobacteria bacterium
GCGACATATTTAAAACTGGTCTTGTCGCTCCACTGCTTCATTGCACTTTCAAATGCTGCCGACCACGCGATGCCGGACGGAGCAACGCCGGGCATTGCTATATTGAAAGTGGTGGAGCCATCCGGCCAGCGCTTACCCGTAGTGTTGTAGGCAAAGACCGCAGGTAACGCACAGGTGGCAAGCAACAACAGTCCTTGCCAATAGCGCCTGACTGTCAGCGCTCTCATTGCGCCGCTCCTTGCGAGCGGCTCAGCCGATCAAGAATGGCAGCGCGGAAATCATCCAGCGAAAACAGCAAGGCGCGCGGCACCTTGGCATCAATGGCCTCCAGGCTGAAGCCCATCGCCAGCATCTTGCCCACCAACGGGTCCACCTCCAAGCCGGGAATTTTCAGATCCGGGCGCTGACGCATGTCGAGATAGTCCGCCCCGCTTGCATCTTGCATGAGCGGAAAGAAACCCTGTTGCCAGCCGCTGAGCGGATTGATTTGTTTGGTATCAAGACTTTCGACAAAGAACACGCCACGTGCGCCTGCTGCCGGAATGAACTGGCCTGCCACTTTTACGTTGTGGCCGTTTGCCGCGCCACCAATAAAACGTAATTCAATGGTAGCGGTTGGCGCACTGCCCTTGAATGTCTGCTCGACGTTGAATGTCACCAGCGTGTATACCAGCTCGCCCTGCTGCTCTTCACGTGCGCTTTGCACCTTGCCAGCGAAGATGAACACCGATTGCGCCACCAAGTCGTCGAAACTTAATTCCTGCAACACAGTCGCACCCGCATTGGTCGTGGCCAGCAACAGCCACAGCAAGCAGCCAATGGTGAGCGCAGAAACCTTGTTGTAGGCAGACCTTCGCATGCTTACTCTTTTTTCATTGTTGCGGTGGGGGAAATCAGTAGCGATAACTCTGGTCTTGAATGCCGCGCCACCACGCTTCGTTTTGTAAATACCATTGCACGGTGCTGCGTAACCCGCTTTGGAAAGTTTGTTGCGGCTTATAGCCCAAGTGATTGCTGATCTTGTCGGCGTTGATCGCATAGCGGGTATCGTGGCCAGGGCGATCTCTTACGAAGCTGATCAATGATTCAGCTGCATTGCCGTTGCTGCACGGACTGTTCGGGAAGCGCCCGGCCAACGATGGATCTTCGGCAAACAGTTGATCAGCAATGCTGCACAACAACTTCACGGTATTCAGGTTGGCCCACTCATTATTGCCACCGATGTTGTAGGTCTCACCCACCACGCCTTTCTGCAAGACCAAGTCTATGCCACGGTTATGGTCATCAACGTGCAGCCAGTCACGAATTTGCATACCGTCACCATATATCGGCAAGGGCTTGCCCTGCAGAATGTTCAGCAAACACAGGGGCAACAATTTTTCGGGGAACTGGAACGGGCCGTAATTGTTGGAGCAATTACTGGTGGTCACCGGCAAGCCGTACGTGTGGTGATAGGCACGCACCAAGTGGTCGGATGAGGCTTTGCTGGCGGCATAAGGTGAGTTAGGGGCATAAGGCGTCAGTTCAGTAAAGGCCGGATCATCCGCCGCCAGCGTGCCATATACTTCATCGGTAGAGACGTGGTGAAAACGCTTGCCTGAAAAACCGCCTTGGGCCGTCCACACCGTGCGCGCCGCTTTCAGCAAACTGTGCGTGCCAATGACATTGGTTTCGATAAATGCATCCGGCCCGCTGATGGAACGATCAACATGGCTTTCGGCAGCGAAGTGCACAATGGTATCGATGCTGTGCCGGGTCAGCAGTGTTTCCACCAACGCTTGATCATTGATGGAGCCGTGTACGAAATGAAAAGTCGGATTGTTTTGGCACACCGCCAAATTGTGTTTGTTGCCGGCGTAGGTGAGAGCGTCGAGTACCACAACCAGGTCAGCTGGGTGCTCCTGCAACCAGAAATGGACAAAATTGCTACCGATGAAACCGGCGCCGCCGGTGACCAATAATTTGCTCATGCTTCTCTCTGCTCTCTTTTCTGTTTTATTTTCTTGAATTACAAACCGCGTATTTTTACATATCTGTCAGTGTTTAAGTCAGTGCACAGTGCCCATCCCTATACCAACAGTTCAGGCAGAGCGTCATAAAACGTTGAGGAAGACTTCATTCCGCTGACCTTGGTGAATTCATCATTCATATTGGCCTGCTCCTGGTAAAGCGCGCGCCAGGTATGCAAGCCAAGCCCACGCTTGCGCAGTGCGGGAATCCACCCTGCTGCTGCCATGGCCAGCCATGCCAATACACGCGGGCAATAGAGCAGCGGCAAAGGTAACTGCAGCCGACGCCGGACTTGCACGACCAGCTCTTGCAAGGTGTAAGGTATTCCGTCGTTCAGCTCCCACACCTTGCCTGCAAGCGCCTTGTTATTCAGCGCCGCAACAATAGCTCGGCAACAATCCTTCTTGCTGACCATGCTGATGGCGTTGCTGGATTTTGCAAAGATCGGCAACGATGGCTTGCTGAGCAACTTCAACAAGGTGCGCAAGTTGTTACGCATACCTGTGCCATAGACGATGCCGGGGCGCAAACACACTACTTGCATGTCACTTATTAACGACAGCAAAAATGTTTCACTGGCGCGTTTGAATTTGCCGTAATCGGAGTGGGTAGGGAAATTGGCTTTGCTGCTGCTCTGGTATACAAAAACTTTCACCCCGGCAGCCAGTGCTGCGCGCGCCAACTGTTGGGTGTTGAGAAAATTTTCCTGCCGATGATTCTGCGTGCTGGCGCCGACATGAGCGAGGCCTGCCAGGTGCACGACCGCATCGACGCCTGCAACGGCCGCTTGGCAAACCTTCTCATTACTCAAGTCACCTTCAACAAGGGTGACTGCCTCGGCCCATGGTTGCTGCAGATTGCCAGCCGCACGTGTAACAACGCTGACCTGATGTTGCTGTTGCAACAACAGCGGCACCAGCGCGGAACCGATATAACCACTCGCGCCTGTTACCAGAATTTTCATCGGCAGCTTCTCACGCGATGCTCACCATATTTTCCAGCCATGGCAGCGATAAAAGTGCCAGGCAGAGCGCAGGAAATAACAGATATGTTGCAGCCCTTTCTTTGCAGCGTTGCCGCCATGATGAATGATGCGGCAAGCCGGCAAGTAATGAATTTCGCCTGCGCGTGCGAGCGCAATCGATAGCGCAAAATCTTCGAAGTACAGAAAGTAGGCTTCATCAAAACCACCGACGTCTTGCAACGCTGGTGTACGGCACAACATGAAACAGCCGCTGATCAATTCAACTTTAACGGGATGAATAGACTCTGCAAGTTCCTGGCATTCATAGTGAGCCAGCGCTTTATGAAACGTGTTCTTCAACCAGCGCGGCGCAAAGCCGCGCAGAAATAAAATGCACACTGAAGGATAGCGTTTGCACAAAAATTCAACGCCTCCGTTGCCGTTTTTGCAAGCTGGTGAAATAGCCACGGCTTGCGGGTTTTGGTGCAGATAGCCAAGCGCCACTTGCAGCGCATCGGTTTGCAGTTCCACATCCGGATTCACCACCAGGTGAAAATCACTGGCGGCATTGTCGATAACCTGATTGTTGGCTGTGCCAAAACCTGTATTTTGATTGTTGCAGATCAGCTCAGTCTGCGGAGCAAGGCCACTTTGTTCCAACAAAAGCTGAAGTGCTGCAGCGTCATTGCCGTTGTCGACCACGGTGAGTGTCGTAGTAAGCGGTTGTTGCGACTGAGCATAGTGCAATGCTTCACGCAGACTATTGAGAGTGCACAGCAAACGATCGGGATCAGACCTGTAGCATACAAGCGAGATGCTCAGGCTAACCGGGTGGTCCCGATAGACTGCAGTACTCATTCACGTACAGGAACTAGCCTGTCGCCAAAGGGAGTGGTGACTCTTCTCATGCCGGTCGGCACTTGAGTGTCAGGAATACGCTGCGGCTCATTGCGGTTCAAGCGGTCGGCGCGGGCACGTTGCCTGGCATCACGCCCTGCCTGCTCGGCGGCAGAGGGTTGATCCACAACTTCAGCTTTACCGGTGAAAGGATTTACAAAAACACCTTGCCCTCCACCTTGTGCCGGCCCTGCCAATCCTTGCGCAGCGGCTTGCGCTTGCTGCGCCTGAATGGCCGCTTCAAACGGGTTTTGTGGCCCCACCGCTGGACTTGGAGCTCCGCCATTGTTGCCGCCTCTTGGCTGCGGCTGCGGGCCTTGCACTGTCGGCGGCAGCGGTGCTGCCATTGCAAGGCTTAGTCTTGAACGTGATGCATTAACACAATTGACGCCTTTAGTAGGTGAGTTCACACACGGATCATTGCCCGGCTGTGCAAGTATCACAGAGCGCTGCTGGATATCTTCAATGGCGAAACCACCAGCACCAGCGACTGGCGCATGATCTCCCGGGCGCCAATTTACTTTGATGGTTTTGCCTTGCCGGTCTACCAGCTCCACCCAATAGCTGTCGCCAATGCGGGTGCTGCTGCGCAGCGTGTAGGCAGGTTGACCATTTTGATTCACCAACGCTGTTTGCCCCTGCGCCGGCTTGTCGTCAGCCGCTTGGGTTTCTACTGGTTCAAACAACGTGAGCTCTTGCCCAAGCACGGTGCCTGAGAGCAGAAGCAGGGACGCAAACGATGTCATTTTTTTCATGGTTTCACTCAGCCAAGCTGTGCAAAAGCTTTCTACATCTTCGCAAACGAGATGATGCCATTGTCATCAACGATATTAAGTGGAGCCACCTTGTTGGCCAACTCTGCCGCCCGGTTAGCCCAATGGCTACGTTGTGCAACCGTGCCCAGTTGCTGCATGTGCTGCATTGAAAACAA
>CANCGR010000283.1 GCA_947377625.1 Gammaproteobacteria bacterium
CACCGTCGCCAGCATCGGTTTTGCCATATTGGCCATCAACTTCAAAACCCTGGAAATTGTCACGCAGGATGAAGTTGGTGACACCGCCGATAGCATCCGCGCCGTACACGGCAGACGCACCGCCAGTGATAGTTTCAACGCGCTGGATCAGTGCTGAAGGGACGCCGTTGACGTCCGTTACCATCAAGGGGTTGATAGGCACAGGACGGTGACCATCAATCAGTACCAAGCTGCGGTTAGGGCCAAAACCGCGCAACGAGATAGAAGCGATACCTACCGAGTTTACCGGGGTAATCTGCACATCACCTTGAGTGGTGACTGGTGAAGCTGCAGGGTTATATTCGGGCAAGGTGTTCAAATAAGATTCAACGTTCAGGCCAGTCTGTTTTTCAAAATCTGCGGCATCAACGGTAACGATTGGGCTATTGGATTCAGTGTCGCGGCGCACAATGCGCGAACCAGTTACAACGACTTCTTCAAGTTTTTCATCTCCTGCAGCATATGCACTCATGCTTGGAATGATGCTACCCATTGCTATGGCGCCTATCACTGACGAGATAGAGACGGACAATAGCGAAGGTTTCATTAAAGAAAATTTCTTTAACATTTTTCTCTCCCCACGATGTTGGTGTTAATTTTAATGTGATTGGTACGGTCTAAGCTTGCACAAAGCAGGCTACCGCACAGGCGGAAGCTAACGACATTGACAGACCAGGTCAACTGCAAAAAAAACAACTAAAACAGCCGGTTATGGAATATAGGGAAAACAACCTGTTGACTCATCTGACAAATGATGTTGACTGCCGGATTCGCAGTCTTGAAACATGTGAAAGCGTGACCCGCCGCTGCCCGTCCAAGGGCGTGTATTTCCTCGCAAAAATGTGACATTTGGCAATTTGACTCTCCATACCTGCCTTGTTAGGCTCCGAATTAAGATTCTGGATACGCTTTGTGTGGGGCGGTTTGGGTCTTTATTTGCCAATCAACTTTTATAAATAAAAAGATCAGGGAGAATCATGTGTTGAAAAAAACTTTTCTGCTTAAACGCTCTTTGTTGTCGGTGTCTGTATCGGTAGCACTGAGTGGCATTATTCCGGGCATGAGCGCCTATGCCGCCAGCGACGAAAAACTTGAAGAAGTCGTTGTAACTGGTTCGCGTATTGTGCGCAGGGACTACGAAGCCAACAGTCCCATCGTCACGGTCGACGCTGCCGCCTTCGAACAGCGGAGCGGTCTGAATGTCGAGTCCTACCTGAACCAGCTTCCTTCCTTTAACCCTGCCGCGTCCCCGACCACGATGGAAGACGACATCCAGCCTACGGCTGTGAACGCCGTCGGTATTGCTACCATCTCGCTGCGCGGCTTTGGCCCCAACCGCAACCTTGTGCTGATGGACGGCAAGCGACCAGTGCCTGCCAACGCGGTAATGTCGGTGGACGTCAACACCATTCCTTCGGCGATGCTGGAGCGGGTGGAAATCATCTCCGGCGGTGCGTCTGCGGTGTACGGCGCGGATGCCATCGGTGGCGTCACCAACTTCATCCTGCGCAAGAATTTCAAGGGTCTTGAAGTCGATGCCCAGACAGGCATCACCGCTGCCGGCGATGGCCAGGAAACCCGTCTTTCCGCTGTAATGGGGACTGATTTCGCTGAAGGTCGTGGCAACATCACGGTCGCAGTGGAGCACTACAAGCGTGAAGAGGCGCTGGAGAAAAATCGCGATTTCTACATCAACCAGTGGCGCGATCCGAACCAGCTCACGGACGACCTGTTCTTCTACGGTTCGGCCGGTTTCAACAGCGCAGCGGATCGGGTTGGCGGAGTGCCTACCGGCGCGGCCAACAGCCCGAATGATGTGACCATGCGGGCCTTGCTTGGCACGCCAGCCGGTACCGGCATGCACGGTACTGCGGCGACCACGCACCAGTACCGTTTCGGCCCCGGCGGTGAAGTGCTTGCGATTACCGGCAACAACAACGCCAGATGGGCAGCCCTCGGCTATGTAGATGGCCAGAGGATCGCGCCGGTCAACAACTTCGACTCATCGAATGGCGTCACCGGTGGCACCAACGTGATACAGACCCTGAAGTTCAATGATCAGGAAGCGCTGGCCAGTGCGCCGCAGGAACGTTACTCGTTCTTCACTTCTGCCAACTACGACATCAACGACAAGATCAACTTCTTCTCGCGTTTGAACTTCTCGCAGAGCAAGACGAGCACACGACTGTATCCCACAGTGCCGATTTCCGGCTGGGAGGGCAGGGCAACTTTCAATCCAACGACTGACAGTCCGGTGAATCCTGCGATCAACTGGAAAGACGCCGCGAACATAGCGGCTTACCGCGCCAATCCCGCCGCGTTCGCTAACCCGGGCTTCATTCCCACCGGATCGGTGAGCGCAACCGGAGCCCCCACTGCCAAGCACCCGGTGACGCCCGAAATTGCCATCATGCTGCTGAGCCGCCCGGATCCGTCTGCTTCCTGGATGGTGGAATTGTTCCCTGACCAATCGTTGGGAAGACGCACCACCGACAACACCAACAACTACTACCAGATAGAGGCTGGCCTGAATTTCAAACTGCCGGTCAAGGACTGGACTGGTGAAGTTTACTGGTCGCATGGCGAGCAGTCGTCCCGCAACCTTTCCAAAGGCAACTTGTCGTTGCAGCGCTGGCGTGCACTGGTGAACCAGGATGACTGGGGTCGCAATGCAAGCATGCAGGCCAACTCGGCTGCGCTGGGCGCGAGCAACATCAACTTCGGTACGGTGCCGGTCAAGTGTACGAGTGGCCTTTACGACACGTTCTTCAAGGGTGAAAAACCACCCTCGCAAGACTGTCTGAATGCAGTTTATGCACAGCTGCAAAGCAACTCGGACAACACGCAGGACGTGGTGGAAGTGAACTTGCAAGGTGGCCTGTTCAACCTGCCGGCCGGCGAGGTTCGAGCGGCTGCTGGTTACTCTTATCGCGACAACGCCACCGAATACACACCGGACATCCTGGCATCGAACATCTCCTTCCTCGACCAGGTTGTCGGTATCTACCCCTCCTCGTATCTCAATGTTTCCCAGAACGTGAATGATTTTTACGGCGAACTGCTGGTGCCAGTGCTCAAAGACCTGCCCATGCTGAAGAAGATGGAACTGGAATTGGGCTACCGCACGTCGACGTACGAACACACTGACGACACGCAAACTTACAAGATCCTCGCCAATTTCGAGATCAACAATGCTCTGCGTATACGCGGTGGTTTCAACCGTGCCAACCGCGCGCCGAACCTTGGTGAATTGTTCCTGGATCTGCAGGAGATCTTCACTGGCTCCGGCGGTCTCTTCTCTGATGCTTGCAGTCTGCGCTCCAACGCCACCTACGGCGCCGGCGGCGCCGCACCCGATCCAGTGCTGACAGGCGAGCCACAGACCCAGCTGGCCGCAGGTCAGACGGCAGCGGGTGCCAAAAGCACCTACCTGATCTGTCAGGCACAGATGGGAGCAACCGGTGTGTCGAACTTCTATGGACCCGAAGTTCTCACGGGCGGCAACCCCAGCATCGATCAAGGTAATACGACGTTTGCCGCAGCCGGCTTTGCCAACGCCTGGCTCCAGCAGGTGGGTAACGCCAAACTGAAATCCGAGGTGGCCGACACCTGGTCGCTTGGATTCGTGTTCGCCGGGGCCGGTGTTTCGAACAATCCCTGGCTGGCCGGGTTTACTGGCTCGGTAGACTGGTGGAAGGTAGACATCAGCGACGCCATTCAGCCGTATTCGGCTGACTATGCTGGCTGGCTCTGCTATGGGCAGAAGACAGTGACGACTTTGGCTGAAGCGCAGTCATACATCAACGGGCCCGGCAAGGACTCGTGCGACAAGGTGGTACGCGAGCCGACTCGCGGCGGTGCCATCGCCAAGCGCGTGGCTTTCGACAACCAGGCGGTGATCGAGACCTCGGGTGTTGACGTGGCTTTGAACTGGTCTGCCCAATTCAACGACATCGGGGTGAAGCTGCCGGGCCGTATCGGCATTTCTACCCAGGCGACGTTCCTGGACTACTACCGGACCAAGGCATCACCGATTTCCATCGACGTACCCGTGGAATGGAAGGGCTCGCTGGGACCAAACCTGGCGGGTACCAACCCAGGCGCCTACGACTATCGCCTGAACACCAACTTCAGCTACACGCTGGACAAGCTCACCGTGAACCTGAGCTGGCGTTATCTGCCGCCAGTTTACACGGCCGGCAAAGCCTACGAGAACGCTGTTATCGCCAACAACCTGAAGGTGAGTGCTGGTGGAGCAGGCACCTTGCTCAGCTATACGCCGACCGAGGAAATCCAAACGGATGACTACAATCAGTTCAGCTTGTCGATGAACTATCAATGGAATGAGATGCTGTCAATTCGGGCTGGTATCGACAATCTGTTCGATGCGCAGCCTCCCGCAATCGGCGCTACCACCGGTGTGACTGCAGCAGAACGACCCAATCGTTGCAGTGCCGGGATTCCTGGTTGCGTGAACCCTGGTATTCCGACACTGCCGCGCTCGTCGCTGGCGGCATCGGCTGGCCAATTCAGCGGTACCAAGGGTTTCTATGACATCCTTGGCCGCAGCTACTTTGTGGGCCTGAAAGCACGCTTCTGATAAAAATGGCAAACTGAAACAAAAAACGGCGGGCTTTTTAGCTCGCCGTTTTTATTTGTGTTTTGTGCATTTTTTCTCCGACGATTTACACCGGATATTTTGCTGCGGTCAATTACTGCACTGATATGGGCATGGTTACGTTATAGTGCATTACGCAATCA
>CANCGR010000284.1 GCA_947377625.1 Gammaproteobacteria bacterium
CAGCTCAATGTCTTGCGGCAGATAACCAATATAGGGCCCAAGATCGGCGCGATTCCAGCTGGCAATGTCGGCACCATCGAGTCGCACTTTACCGCCGACAGTTGGCCACACGCCCAGGATGGCGCGCGCCAGCGTGGATTTGCCGGAAGCGCTCGGGCCGATAACGCCTAATATATCGCCGGCATCAAGGTTGAGGCTGACACTCTTGAGTACCACGGCTTTGGCGCCCGGCGGGGTCACATAAATTTGTTCGACGGACAGGTTGCCCAACGGAGGCGGCAATTTCATGCGTTCGTCAGTAGCGGGAATCGATTCCAGCAATCCGCACAGGCGCTCATATTGCGAACGTGCAACCGAGAAGCCTTTCCAGGTGCCGATCAGCATATCAATAGGTGCCAAAGCGCGACCCAGCAACAGCGAGCCGGCGATCATGGCACCGCTGGACACCTGATGATTCAGTGCGAGCCAGGCACCCAAGCCCAGGATCAAAGACTGTACGACGGTGCGAAAGGTCTTTGACATGGAAGTGAGAAACCCGGCCATCTTGCTGGCTTCAGTCTGCAGTTTCAAAACGTTGTCGCTGAACTTCATCTGTTTGTCGCGGATGCTGGTGGTCATGCCCATCGCTTCAATGATTTCAGCGTTCTGCAGGCTGTTGTTCAGGTTGTTGGAGGCCTTGCCCATTTCAGTGTTGGCCTCTTTAAGTCTGTCGGTGGTTGCGCGATCGGTCAGATAGGCAAAAAAGGCCATCATGATTACCGCGAAAATGGTCATCACACCGTAGGCCCAATGGAACATGAACATTACGGCCAGGTAGACCGGAAACCACGGAATATCAAAAAAAGCAAAGATGCCATTGCCGGTCAGAAACTGGCGCAGACCTGTGAGGTCGCTGATGGCCTGCGCACCCATTCTGCTATTGGGATTCATCAGCGCCATTTTGAACGAGGCGTTAAATACGCGATCCCGCAACGACGTTTCAATGCGGTTGCTGGCAAATACCAGCAAATACGACCGCACCCATTCAAAACAGCCTTGGGCAAGCATTAAAAACACAACCAGAATGGTTAATGCCGCCAATGTGGAGTAGCTGCTGGCTGGTACAACCCGGTTGTAGACCTCCATCATGTACAGCGTAGGGGTCAGATAAAGTATGTTGATGGCAGCGCTGAATGCGCCGGCATAGATGAAGTGTTGTTTGACAACAGCCAAAGTTTCAGTCAACTCTTTTGGAACTTTAATAGCTTGGAATTTATTCATCGGATGCCTTCAGGCGGATAAGTAGTGCAGCAAACAAGCGCGGATTGTAACTCATGGCAAAGAGGCGATCCTACAATTCACGACTGCCGTCAGCGTAAGCTTTCAATAACGAAAGAGACGGTATTTGCAGGCGCGCAGCGCCATCACGTCTCACCACATCCTGTTGTTGCAGCGACTGGAAAACACGTGTGACTGTTTCCCTGCTCAGATTCAGCATGATGGCTATTTCCATATGTGTGGGAGGATTCTTGATTACACCCTCCTTCATATGGGCTTTCTCAAGTTCTTCAACCAAAAACCACAATTGACCGCACACGCGCCGAGCTATGTTGGGCATGCCAAGCAGTGAGCGTTGCAGAGTCAGTTGGCGTATACGTTCAGCCAATCTCACGCCAAGATGGTTGACCAGCGGCGGGCAATCCAGCATCGCTGCGCGCAAATTTTCCAGTGGCACCCACACTACAACAGCGGGCGACAACACGATGACGTACTCAGGCTGAACACCGTGATCAAACAATGCCAACTCACCGCAGAAGTCACCCGGCTCCACAAAAAACAGGCCCACTTCGCGTCCATCAACGGTAAAATCAACGCCCTGCAAGCGGCCTTCGAACAGGAAGCATACTTTCTGCTCGCGTACGCCAGCGTTGAGCACGACGGCGCGGCGGGCAAACTTTTCCATGGCCGATGCTTGGGCGAGCGCAACCACGCTGCTGGCCGGTAGCAGCTTTAGCAGCGGGAAAAAACTGAGTAGCTCAGGGGTTACTACCATGAATAGCGACTCTGCGCTGGTAGGCGGGCAAAAGAGCTGTGATTATAAGTATCTGAGTTGTAACGGCAAATGACTTGATTGCTTGCCCATGTGACCAGAGTCACTCGCGATTGTAATGTTTAGAGTTACCCTTTGCAGTGCTATTAATGGTGGAGGTGGGTCCATGCACCGCGTAACCGTGATCTTCAACAGAATTATTTTTGCAATGCTCGCGCTGTCATGTGCGGGCTTGGCGTTGGCTAAAAATGAGCCTTCTCCTGCAGTGGTGGGCGAAGTGAGTCTGTTGCTGGGCAAAGCAACGGTTTCCAATGCCGTTGGTTATACAGTTCCTGCCTCGGTGGGTTTGGCCATTCATGCCGGCGATACCATTGAGACGGCAAGCAGCGGCCATGTACACATCCGTTTTGTCGATGATGCACTTGTGAGTGTAAGGCCGTTAAGCATCCTTGAAGTGGTTCGCTATGATTACAGCCCGCAAAACCCGCAAAATTCTGCAGTAAAACTCAATCTGGTCGAAGGGATTACCCGCGCAATTTCCGGCCAGGCCGCCAAACAAGCGCGTCAGAATTTTCGTCTGAATACGCCCATTGCCGCCATTGGTGTTCGAGGCACGGATTTCGCGGTGAGCGCGGACAGTCAATCAGTGCGAGCGTTCGTCAATGAAGGCTCCATTCTGGTGGCGCCTTATTCCAGCCAGTGTTCGGCAGATGCGTTGGGCCCGTGCAGCCAAAGCAAGAACGCTGTGGAATTGAGTGGTTTGTCGCGCCAGATTCTCGAAATGAACGCTAGCACAAGTGGAATTTCGGCTGCGCTATTGCCGGCCACCACTGCGCAGGCGCAGGCGTTGGTAGCAGAAGCGGCAGTTAAAGCAGATAACGGCAACAAGACCGCCAAGGCAAGCGAGGCCAAGGATCTTTATTCCGACACGGTGACCTCTCGTACGGTTAACACTACACTTGCCAACAATGAGTCGATGAAGCCGGTAGAGGCAGCGCCACCTGTGACATCCCCGGTGACGCCACCAGTGACGCCACCGGCAGTAGTGGTTGTGACGCCACCCCCAGTAACGCCGCCGGAAGTTATTCCTGCACCGCCGGCAGTAGTTGTGACGCTACCGGTAGTCCCTGTTGTGACATTTACTCCTGCTGTAGCTGAACCTAGTGCCGCTCTCCTCTCGTCCGACAATGGTCAGTTGGTATGGGGGCGTTATTCCAATGCCAACCTGGACAGCGAACGCATTACAGTGCTTTACGACCCAGCGCATACTCTTGAAATCCTGAACGGCCGTCAGGACACAGTTGGCGACCAGAAGCATGTACTGTTCCGCACGGGCGCCCCGGGCCAAACCGTACAGCCAGGATTAGGTGTGTTGGCATTCAGCTTGAACAAGGCCCAGGTGCAATACACGTCAGCGGGGAAGGTTGAATTGATGCAGGTAAATGGAGGCCAGCTCTCGCTTGATTTCGTTGAGGCGAAGTTTTCAACCAGCTTGCAGCTCAATCATTCAGCAACCGGCGATATTACTTTTGCTGAGAGTGGAAATATTTTCTACGGCGAGTTTTTCACTTCCAATGGCGAGACTCAGTCCATGGCAGGCACTGTCAGTCTTGATGGCAAGGAAGCCGGCTATTTCTTCGAGAAAACGCTCGCGAAAGGCACAGTGGAAGGCCTCACCTTGTGGAGCCGAAAACCCTGATGAAACCTGGCAACCACAAATCTTCACTGCCGGTTTCGTTGGCAGCTTTGACCAAAGGTCTCCAGCCTTGGCAAGGCCGCCTGTTGATGTTGGTGCTTGCAGGAGGCATCACTGCGTTGTTGCAAGGCTTGTTGCCAACGGCTTTTCACGCGGTTGAAGAACAGGCAGGTAGTCTCGGATGGAAATTATCGCCGGGTACGCAAACGGAAGAACGCTTCAGCATCGTAGCCATTGATGAAAAAAGCGTGCAGGAAGTCGGACCATGGCCTTGGACGCGTGCGACCATGGCGCAGCTTAGTATGCGGCTGCGGGAAGCTGGTGTTCAGATACAGGTTTATGACGTTTTCTTTCCAGACCCGCGCGAAGGTGATGTGGCATTTGCTGCCGAGTTGCAACAAAGCAAAGCAGTGCTTTCACAAGTACCTGACTTGCAGAACTCGCAGGAAGTGATTCGCAGCGGACAGCTTGATCATCCAATTATGGGTGTTTCTTGCAGCAACGCTGCCCAAGCCAGCAATTTTGTAGGAAATGCGCCGGTGTTTTCCGGCATCGCCAAAGGTCACATCGCGCCGTGGAAAGACAGTGACGGCGCAATTCGCAAAGTGCCGGCGATGGTGTGTGTTGATGACCAGGCTTACCCGCTACTGGCCATCAGCTCACTGCTTGAGGCTACCAATACAAACAGTCGACAGCTAACCATCAAGCCTGGCACTGCATTGATGGGGCCTGTGCAACAACTCACGATTGATTCATATCCAGGGTTGGCAATACCCCTTGATGCAGCCGGCAATTTGCGAGTCTCATTCAAGAATTCACCTCAGGTTTATCAGTATTTTTCAGCGGGAGATATCCTCAACGGCCGTATAGACCGGGCTTTGCTGGAAAATACCTGGGTGCTGGTAGGTCACACAGCGCTTGGGTTGAGTGACGTAGTCCCGACCCCCTACAACGGCGCCGCGCCAGGGGTTGAGCTGCATGCTCGCATCCTGGGTAGCATCTTGGATGGCAAGGTTCCGTATACGCCGCGCGCTGCCTCTT
>CANCGR010000285.1 GCA_947377625.1 Gammaproteobacteria bacterium
AAGCTGCCACCGGCGCCGGGCTGGGAGCTGAATGCCGCCTATGTGAGCATCTTCTCATCAGCCGGCCGCATGATTGTTGGCTCTGTCACCGCCACCATCTTCGCGCAGTTGCTCGACATCCTTGTGTTCGTGCGCGTGAAGCGCATGACGGGCCAGAAGGGTTTGTGGATACGCAACAATCTGTCAACGATGGTGGCGCAGTTTGCCGATGCCAGCATCTTTTATTCAATTGCGTTTTACGGTGTGATTCCCACCAGTGAGATTCCCAAACTGGTGTTCGGCACTTACTTGGTGAAAGTGCTGCTTTCGATTGTCGGCACACCGGTGGTGTATCTGATGGTGCATCGCATCACTGGCCACTGGAGCGCACGCGGATGACGGGATTTGAGGCATTCAAAACGAAACTGCTGTTTGCAACCGGGCACTACAGCCGCGCGCGGCTATTGCTTTTGTATCGGGGTGCCGCGCTCTTGCTTATGTCCGCTCTGCTGCCGTTGGTCATACTTTTTTTTCTCAACGTATTTTTTTCCGGCCTGGACAGAAATGCAGTGAGAGTCATTTGGGTGTTTCTGATTTCCTACCTTGTGGTGACGGTGCCGTATGCGTATTACTACGGCACGCTGTTTGCGATCAAACAACTTGAAGAAGCTGACAGAGCTAAAACCCCGGCGCGGTCGGAAACCTGCCAATAACTTCCTGCACGCGTTCTGCCAGCCGCAACAATGGCAAGTCTTGCCAAGGCCGCCCCACCAGTTGCAAACAGATCGGCAAGCCTTCTGCTGACAGCGCGGCCGGAATGGTAACGACCGGCGAGCCGGACAGATTGAACGGCGCCACATGCCCGGCGACTGCGGTCAGAAACGGCACACGCTGGCCCGCAACCAATCTGGGCTGGTCGACCTCCTCATGCCGGAACGCCGGCGCACAGGAGGCAGGCACCAGCCAGCCATCCCAACCGGCAAAAAAACTGCGCAGCTGCACAATCAATTCCAGCCGCACCGCCATCGCCTTGAACCAGGACGCATAGTCCTGCTGCAGGCCGCGCCACTGACCTGCTTCCATCGCACCATCGCCAGCCGATGACTTGATAGCTTCCATCCACGCCAACCGCGCTGCGTTGTCCATGCCCTGCGCAATGGTGCCGCTGAAAATTTCGGCAGCAGCTCCCGACACCTTTTCAAAATCAAAACCGGCCGGACTTGTTTTTTCAACATGACAACCGCGCGCTTGCAATGCCTTTGCGGTAGTCTCCAGTGCAGTGCGTGTTTCTGTCGTTACCGGCAAGCCACCGAAATCATCAGTCCATGCCACCCGGTATTGGGCAAACGGTTTTTCCGGATACGATTCCATCGGCATCGCGATCGCTTCCGGATCTTGCGGATCAACTGCGGCGATGACCCGCAGCGCCAGCAGCAAATCTTCCACGCGCCGTGCCAGCGGGCCACGCGTGGCCAATACATTGCCTGCATAAAAACCGCCTGGCAGTGGCGGATAGTGCCCTTGCGGCGAAATGCGAAATTGCGTGGGCTTCAAGCCCGTTAGCCCGCAGAAATGACTGGGCAAGCGTATTGAGCCCAGCATGTCACTGCCATAGTCGAGCGGCGTCATGCCGGCCGCCAACGCGGCGCCGCTGCCGCCGCTGCTGGCGCCGGGCGAATAATCAGTATTCCACGGATTGTTGGTGCGCCCGAACACCGTGTTGTCTGTGTGGAACGCGGCCAACAGTGGCGGCACATTGGTTTTGGCAAACACGATAGCGCCGGCACGTTTCACACACGCCACCACGTGGCTGTCGTGAGCGGGCACATGATGCTGCAGGGGCTCAAACCCGCACACGGTGCGGATGCCGGCCGTGGCATAGGAATCCTTGAACGACACCGGCACACCATGCAAGGGTCCGCGCACTTCGCCGCGCCTTAGCATGGCATCGGCTTCACGCGCCGCCCGCAAGGCTCCTTCAGCATCAAGGGTACAGATGGCATTGATCTGTTGGTGATGCTTCTCGTACTGGGCAAGAAACAGTTGCAGCACTTCCACTGATGAAATCTGGCAATTGCGGATCGCTTTTGCAATTTCAATCGCCGAGCTGAAGCAGGTTATCGGCATTGCTGGCTCCGGTTGCTAGCCATCGGCTTGTTTTTGTTTCAACGCCGCAAAATTCGCACTCACACGCAGCTTTAAATAGTCACCAGCACTGATCGGTTCGTAAGTCTTGAGCGGACCTTGAATCATCACATCCTGATTGGCCTGGCAGAAGAAGCCGAGCGTGTAGCGTGAACCCTTGTAGTCATTGGGTCCTGGCATACGCACGCGGTGAAGAGTGGATTTGAGCTGGTCGTCGCTCCAGCGCATCAGCATGTCGCCGATGTTGCAGGTGATAAGGCCGGTCTCGGGGAACACAGGCGTCCACTCGTTGCTCAACGCCTCTTTGCCGGGACACACTTGCAAGCCGTCCTGACCACTGCGTTGAAACAACAGCGTCAAGCAGTCGAAGTCGGTATGGGCGCCGGCGCGCCAGAGTGAGTTGTCGACACCATAGCGTTCTTCCAGCGCGAAATAGTGCAGCAAGCGCAGCGTGCTTTGGTAGTGCAGCGAGCCGGGATCATGGGCCTTGCTGAAAAAATCACGCACGAAGCCGAGCTTGTCGGCAAAGCACGACAATACTTGCATGCCTACCTGCCAGCACTGACTTTCGAAACCGAGCATGGTGTTGCGAAAATGTGGCAAGGCCTCTGCTGGCCACAGCTCGCTCATGCGCGGCCTTGTAATCTGATAAGACTCTTTCTGGTCGGCAGTGCCAGTGGAGGGTCGCACTTGCACTTTGGATTCCCAGCCGGCATTGGTGCTGCCGCGCAGTGGATATTTGCCTTTCTCGGCATCGGGCAATGCGAAGAACGTTTCCGACATGGCAAACGCATCGTCGATGACATAGACCGGGATGCCGTGATTACACAGCTGGAAAAAGCCGCTGTCGCTGGCGGCTGCCCACAATTGCTCGGTAATTTCGGCGCGGCGTGCTTCGAAATCGCCAAGATCGATCAGCGGAATCTGGCGGGTAGAGACTTCGCTGCCGCGCTGGCCGAGCCTGGCTTCCAGTGCCAGTTCTGCCAATGAGGCGTTGTTTGCGGTATTGCTCATTTATGTTCTCCGCTGCTGCGCAAGGTTAAATGCCGGGAAAGACGCGGTCTTTGTGGGTGGCGCGAATTTTCTGCAGGATATGTTCGCCGGCGGTCAGTGGCTGGAAGCGCGCCGGGTTATCGGGCGTGATGCAGCTATCGAGCACCTGCACCGGCGTCTGTGTATCGGGATCAACAAACATTGCCATCGAGAAACGTTCCTGCCCGCTGATCTTCGGCTGCACGCGATGCAGCGTTGAGCGATAGCGACCATTGGTCCACAGCTCCAGCAAGTCGCCGCAGTTGATGACGATGGCTTTCGGCACATAGTCAACGCCTTTCCAGAGGCCATCGCGGTCGAGCACTTCGAGTCCGCCCACAGCATCCTGGAACAGCAATGTGATCAGACCGTAATCGGTGTGCGCACCCGCACCGAGCTGCCCGCTGCTGACCTGGCTCTTGTCCCACGCCGGATAATGCAGCAGTCGCAGCGTGATGTTTTCGCCGCTGTGATAATTCACAAAAAATTCCTGCTGCTGATCAAGCGCAATCGCCAGCACGCGCTGCATGCGATAGGCCGCATTCAGCGCCGACGCAAAGAAGTGGACTACTGTCTTGCGAAATTTTTCATCCGGCCAGCGCCCTTCACTCACCGCCATCTTGAGGATGTTGCGCATCGTGAACGATTCCTTGATGTCGGCCGGCTGTGTGGGGTCGAGGTTTTCCTCGCAGATGCCTTGATAGCCGAAGTTCTCGCTGGGCGACAGATAGGCGCTGCGTTTCTTCTGCTCAAGGCTGGCGTGGAAAAAACCACGACCGGCGGCGAACACTTCTTCCACCATGGCCCAGTCGAGACCGAGATTGGTCACTGACATAAAGCCGATGTCAGACATGGTGGAGTCAATCTGGCTGGCCAGATAACGCAGTGAATAAGGGTCGGTTTCGTCGTAAACCGAAAAATCAATCAGTGGCACGCGCATCGTTCAAGTTGCCTCGCTGGCTGGTGTGGTTGATCACTGCAACTGGCCGAACCACTGCACCAGTTGTTGTCGCTGCTCAGGGGTTAACCCTGTCAGATTGCCAAGCGGCATGTAGTTGGCCGCCAACACCACTTTGGCTTTGTCTTTATGCAACCGCACGGCATCGAGCGTGGTGAGAATCACGCCCAGCGGCGGCGCCGTCATGCCGGGAAACGACGGTGTGCTGGCATGGCAACCCAGGCAATGCGTGTTGATCAGCGTCATTGCTTCCAGATCACTTAGCTGCACAGCGCCCAGTTGCGCTTGCGCGCGCAGGCTGTCCCACTGCACGGCGCCCATCAAGGCCACAAACAGCGCTGCACAGCCCACCAGAATGCCAGGCTTGACGATGCCTTTGTGACGCAAATTGAAAAACTGGCGCGCAGCTGCCGTGATAAGACACACCGCAATCAGGATGAGCCAGTTATAACGATGCCCGTACAGGAACGGATAGTGGTTGCTGATCATGCAGAACAGCACCGGCAGCGTGAAATAATTGTTGTGGGTCGAGCGCAGCTTGGCCATGCGCAAGCCTTCTGCATCGGGCAGCTCGCCTGCATTGATCGCTTTCACAAACTTGCGCTGCAACGGAATGATGCCAAAGAACACATTGCCCACCATGATG
>CANCGR010000286.1 GCA_947377625.1 Gammaproteobacteria bacterium
TATCCAGCTGTTCCTTGAGCTGGCCGATTTCAGCAGCCATGTTGCCATCGGTGCTGACCTCAACGCCGGCCGAGATCAGCAAGTGCAATGCAAAATCATGACGCGACAACAACCGTAAATCATGCTTTTGCGGCATGCTCACCCCTACGCTTGCCCCCAGCAACAACACAGGGTCTACCTCCAGCGCATACATGGCCAGCGTTTGTAGTGCGGCGCGGTTCTCTTCCACGGCAGAGCCACCGCGGGCTTGGGCAAACGTGAACATCGGCGCCAACAAGGCCGTCACTGAAATTTTGTCCGGCAAGCTGGCAGCAAGTTGCGTGAGCTGCTTGATGTGGGCCGCCAGTCGTGTCTGATGATCCGGGTCGAGCATCAAGTTGCGGCCGCGTGCGGCCAGTTGATCGAGCAGCTCACGTTGCCAGCGATATGAGACAGTCAGTTGATCAGAGTCGATGGTAAAGCCGGTGATGACAGATGCCACCCGCGCATATTCCGGTTCTTCCTGCAGCAATTGCGCATGCAACTGCAACATCAGCGCGTTGGCCATGGAGGCAGGAATGGGCAGAGCGCCCACTTGCAGATGTTGCACACGCAACAGCAAGTCGTCGGCTTTCACCAACGCCACTTCCGCGTTCACCCAACTGCCGAACACGCTGGCGCGTACGGGCACACTGACAGCAAGCGTAGCCACACCATCAGCGATGGTGACGCGGGCATTGCCATTGAGTCTGGCATCAAGCAGATAGTTCATGGCCTGCTCGATTTCACGCGCACGCAAGGTCAGTTGCTCGAGATTGCCCTTTGGCTGGTCGCGCAACATGGCCTGCCGCAGCAAGGATCTGACGGAAGCCAGATCTTCCGGCGTCAAAGCCGGGCTATCGCCTACCGTGGGCGCTGAGCTGAACACCAGCAGGCATACCACCAGCGCAAGGCCCACTGCTGCTGCCAGCAATCCGCACAACAAGGCCACTACGTACTTCATGCTGTTGATCCGCCATTGGAAAAGTCTGCACTGATTATAGAGACAGGGCTTGCTATAGTGCACGCAAGGAGATTCACAAGATGCATACCGGCATGTCATTGATAGCCACCATCGCTGCCAGCTTTGCGTTGGCCTTGTTGCTGGGGCTGCTGGCCAACCGGCTGCGCCTGCCTACGCTGGTGGGCTACTTGCTGGCGGGCATTCTGGTGGGCCCCGCCACGCCGGGGCTGGTGATTGACATTGAACTGTCACAGCAGATGGCTGACATCGGCATCATGCTGCTGATGTTTGGCATCGGCCTGCATTTTTCGCTGCGCGATCTGATGCAGCTGCGACGCTTGGCGGTGCCAGGAGCACTGGCCGGCATCACGCTGGCAACGCTGCTTGGCTCTGGTGTGGCTTGGCTGTGGGATTGGCCAACCGGCACAGGCGTCGTCTTCGGTATTTGCCTGTCGGTTGCCAGCACCGTGGTGTTGATGCGTTCGCTTGATCAGCAAGGCCTGCTCAAATCAGTCAACGGCCATATTGCGATGAGCTGGCTGATTGTTGAAGACATGGCGATGGTGGTGGTGCTGGTGTTGTTGCCACCGCTCAGTGGCTGGATGGGCGGCCATGTTGCAAGCGACAGCGCGGGCACTTCGCTGTGGCAGTCACTGCTGTTGACGCTGGTCAAGATCGCGGCTTTCCTGGCACTGATGCAGATCGTTGGCCGCCGCGTGTTCCCGTGGCTGTTGGCCTATGTCGCCCGCAACGGCTCGCGCGAATTGTTTACGCTTACCGTAATTGCAGTGGCCGTTGGCATTGCCTTTGGCTCCTCACAACTGTTCGGCGTCTCCATCGCGCTTGGCGCGTTCCTGGCCGGCATGGTGATGCATGAATCACCGCTCAGTCATCGGGCCGCCAATGAATCACTGCCGCTGCGTGATGCGTTTTCGGTGTTGTTCTTCGTGTCAGTGGGCATGCTGTTTGATCCGTCCATCTTGCTGCACGAACCACTGCGTGTGCTGATCGTGGTGGCCATCATCGTGCTGTGTAAACCGGTGGCAGCGTTTCTGCTGGTGCTGGCCTACCGCTATCCGCTCAACACGGCGTTGACGGTAGCGGCCGGCCTCAGCCAGATCGGCGAGTTTTCTTTCATTCTGGCGGCGCTCGGCAAAGAGCTGGGCTTGTTGCCACCGGAGGCTGTCAATCTGGTGCTGGCCGGCGCACTGATTACGGTATCGCTTAACAGCTTTGTGTTTCGTGCCGTGGAGCCGGTGCAGCGCTGGATTCGCACGCGCACGCCGCTGGTGCGTTTGCTGGAGCGTCCTGATGATCCCTTGGCCGAGCTGCCGATGACGGTGCATTCGGCCGATGTTACAGGCCATGTAGTGCTGGTGGGTTATGGCCGTGTGGGTGGTCGCATTGGCAAGGGCTTGCTGGCCAGTGGCATCGCCTTTGTGGTGGCGGAGCAAAATCGCCAGATTGTCGAAGGCCTGCGCGCGCAGGGCATCAAGGCGGTGGCCGGCGATGCCGCCGAACCAGCGGTGTTGATCCAGGCCCACGTGGCGCGCGCCAGCACGCTGGTGATCACGCTGCCGGAAACCTTGCAGGTGCCCTACATGGTGGAGGTGGCGCGCATGCTCAATCCCGATGTACGGGTATTGGTGCGTGCCAACAGCGAAGAAGCCTTGCAGCTGCTCAACAGCGCCAATACCGGCACGGTGTTTCTGGGCGAGCAGGAAGTGGCCAACAGTATGCTGGCCCAGCTGATGGACAGCGGAATAACTGCTGATCATTGACCGGCCGCAGCGCCACTCGCTATCTTGCGCGCCTGTTTCAATTCACTGACCAAAGGAAAACCCATGACACAGTTCGCCAATGTCACCGTCATTAAAGCCGCCAACGTTTACTTCGACGGCAAAGTCGCCAGCCGCACTGTGTTGTTTGCCGATGGCAGCAAGAAAACACTGGGGCTGATGCAGCCGGGTGAGTTTGAGTTTGGAACTTCGCAGGCGGAGATCATGGAGATTCTGGCGGGTGAGCTCACTGTGTTGTTGCCGGGTAACAGTGAGTGGCAGCATTTTTCGGGGGGCACCAGTTTTTCTGTACCGGCCAATGCGAGTTTCAAGTTGAAAGTGACGAAGCTGACGGATTATTGCTGTTCGTATTTGTAAGACTCATAGCAGTCGGTCTTCGCCATAAAGATTCCGGGGACCGCCACGAGTACGTCCCTGTAGGCTAACTTCGGCCATCCATGGCCGAAGACGTCCCCTCCATCTTTATGCCGAAGCCCTCTTTCAATTTTTATTGCAAGTACTACAAGTCCGTTTATGAATCCTGCGTCCACTGCCACCACACGCGGCCTGCTGCTGGGTCTGCTTGGTGTATTAAGTTTTAGTTTGACGTTGCCGGCTACTCACGTGGCGGTGGAGAGCTTTGATCCTTTGTTTGTCAGCATGGGGCGCGCGGTAGTGGCGGCGTTTGCTGCGGCGATTTATCTGCTCGCTACGCGTCAGCGTTGGCCCACGGTTGGTGAATGGAAAGCGCTCACAATGGTGTCATTGGGTGCGGTGGTGGGCTTTCCGGTATTTACTGCGTTTGCGATGCAGCGGGTGGCGGCTTCGCATGGAGGTGTGGTGCTTGGGATTCTACCGTTGATGACGGCGGCGGCCGGTTTTCTGTTTTATCACGAGCGGCCGTCGCCACGGTTCTGGTTGTTTGCGCTGTTGGGCAGTGCACTGGTGGTGGCGTTCTCGCTGTTGCGTGGCAGTGGCTCACTGCAAATTGCGGATATGGCGCTGCTGGCAGCGGTGCTGTGTGTGTCGCTCAGTTATGCGGTGGGTGCGCGGCTGGCGCAGAGCCTGGGTGGACTGCAGGTGATTTCGTGGGCACTGGTGCTGGCAGCACCGCTGCTGCTGTGGCCGGCGTTGCATTACGCGCCGACCTCGTTTGATCAACCCAAATCTGCCTGGCTGAGTTTTGGTTATGTCAGCATTGTCAGCCAGTTTCTCGGCTTCTGGCCTTGGTATCGCGGCCTGGCATTGGGTGGCATTGCGCGGGTCAGCCAGGTGCAATTGTTACAGCCGTTTTTTACAGTGGTCGCTGCGGCACTGCTGCTCGATGAACCAGTGGAACTGATGACGGTGATTTTTGCAGTGCTCGTATTTTTGGTGGTAGCGTTGGGTCGTAAATTGCGCTGAGCAACAACAGAAGGACAACATGGGTACAACACACAAGAACGAATTGCATTTTTCGCAGCGCAGCGGCTGGCTGCGCGCCGCCGTGCTCGGCGCCAACGACGGCATTGTCTCCACTGCCAGTCTGGTGCTGGGCGTGGCTGCGGCGCATGCAGCACGTGGCGACGTGTTGCTGGCTGGCATCGCCGGGCTGGTGGCCGGCGCAATGTCGATGGCGGCCGGTGAATATGTATCGGTCAGTTCGCAGGCCGACAGCGAAGCGGCCGATCTGCACCGTGAAAGCATCGAGCTGGCCGAGAACCACGAATTCGAACACAACGAACTCACCAACATCTACATCAAACGCGGCCTCGACGAAAAACTCGCATTCGAAGTTGCCACCCAACTGATGAACCACGATGCACTCGGCGCACACGCGCGCGATGAACTGGGCTTGTCGGAACTGCACACGGCACGTCCGCTGCAGGCAGCACTGGCGTCGGCCGTTACCTTTGCCATCGGGGCAGCGTTGCCGCTGTTGTTGGCGGCCTTGAGTCCGATGGACTCACTCAATGAAGTTGTGGCCGCCGGCTCACTGCTGATACTG
>CANCGR010000287.1 GCA_947377625.1 Gammaproteobacteria bacterium
AATGTGTTGTTGGTGTTTGGAGTCGAATGAAAAAGTTATACCTATCCTTCGTCTTTATCGCGACGCTGGCACTGAGCCTTGCCTCCATGGCCAGCGCCGCCGAAGACGACACCATCAAAAACCTGATCGGCACCTACGAAGGCAAGGCTGCCAACGGTGGCGGTCTCTACCCTGTCACTACCACCTTCACGATGGCGATCGGCAATCGTTTGTCTGGCAGTTATGAGGTGCATGGAGAGGACATGACGTTTCGTGGCCATCTGTCCAACGTCATGTTTGAAGGCCCGCGCACGCTCTCAATGCAATGGACTGACAAGGACGGTGAAGGCTTTGTCACGATGGAATTTTCGTCTGACTTCAAATCCTTCACTGGTGGCTGGACTGACAAGCGCAGCAGTGACCCCATGCCGTGGACTGGCAAGAAACAATAACGGTTACAGAACAGGAGATTCCCATGCGTTTGATCGGCATGCTTGATTCGCCTTATGTAAGGCGCGTTGCCATTTCACTGGAAGTGCTAGGCGTGCCGTTTGTACATGAATCGGTATCGGTATTCAGCACCTTTGCCACGTTCCAGGCGCTGAATCCGGTAGTAAAAGCGCCTACGCTGATTTGTGACGACGGCACGGTGCTGATGGATTCGTCATTGATTCTGCAGTTTGCGGAAGCCGCACTCAGCAATGACCGCAGCTTGTGGACTGGCGAGCAGATTCAGTTGCAGCATGAATTTCGCGTGGTGGGTCTGGCGATGGCAGCCTGCGAGAAAGCAGTGCAAGCACTCTATGAAACCAATCTGCGGCCGGCCGACAAACAACATGAGCCATGGCTAACGCGAGTGCGTGGGCAGTTGCACGCCGCTTGCAAGGCACTGGAACAGGAAGTGCAACAACGCCCGCATTTGTTCAATGGCGCGCTCAATCACGGCAGCATTGCGGCAGCGATTGCATGGCAGTTCATACAGTCGCTATTGGCTGACTTGGTGTCGGCTGCGCAGCATCCTGGTCTCGCGGCTTTGTCAGAACGTTTGGAACAGCATCCTGCCTTTTTGAAATATCCGCCGACCGGGCCGGGTGTGCAAGCACCACCCACTTGAGCGGCACTTACTGCCAGCAGAAGCCGGCCACCTTGTGATTCATCAGTGCTTCATCAAACACCACTTGGGCTGGCGCACCGCCGGCAATAGCGGCGCATACATGCAGTGGCAACAGATGTTCGGCACGTGGATGACAGAAACGTGCATAAGGCGCCTGCTGCCAGTTGGCCAGTGCTGCGAGCCGGTCTTCGGCTGACAGGTTGGCGGAGCCCATCGTAGCGAGCAGCCACTGATGGAATTGGTCGCTGGCGGCGCGTAGTTCCGGTTGCGGGCCGGCAAACACCGCCTGCAGATTGTGGAACGACATGCCGGAGCCGATGATCACCACGTTTTGTTTTCTTAACTCTTGCAATGCCAACCCGAGTCGCAGATGCGCAGTCGCATCAAGCCCTTTCAGCAACGACAGCTGCAAACAGGGAATATCAGCTTCAGGATTGATCAACAGCATTGGCACGAAGGTGCCGTGATCAAAGCCGCGTGCTGTTTCCGGCACATACGGCAGCTTCGCGGCTTGCAACAAAGCGGCAATATGATTTGCCAGTGCCGGCGCGCCAGGCGCGGGATATTTGAATTCATAAGTGTGGGGAGGGAAGCCGTAATAGTCGAACAACATGCCATGGTGTTCACCCGCATAAACTGACGGTTGCGCCTCTTCCCAATGCGCGCTGATCAGCACAATCGCGTCTACCTTCGCAAATTTGCCGTTCAATGTTTTCAGAAAACGGATCAAGCCAGTGTGTGCAGCATCATCCAGCAATGGCATCGGGCCGCCGCCATGGGGAAGGTAATAGACGGGCGCCAACATCAGCGGGTCTCCGGCGAAGACAAATAGTTACCAAGATCGCCCAGGTCTTTGTCACTGATTTCAGTCTTGCGGAAGAACGGCATGATCGACACTCCAGTGCGCACAAAGGTGGCCAGCACCAGCAGCCTTAGCCTTAGCATTGTCTTCATCGACTTACTCCTTGTGTTTGCATGTGCTGGCCCCAGGCCTGACCTGCCGGGGCGATGAGCCATGGATTATTGTCGCCACCAAGTTCGCCAGCCAGATGATCCGCAAAGCGAACACTGTCGTGATAACGCATGTCGTAAATGATCGTATACAGCGGCAACAGGAATTGGGGAAAGCGGCTGCATTTACAGCATAAAAGCAGGCCTTCACAGACAGTGGCTCAAGCCTATCATTTTTCGTTTGCTGGGGTACACTTGGGCTGTCTTCATGTGAATCTGAGGGGGTTCCACCATGATCAAGATCGACCGTCGTGAATTCATTGCAGCACTGGGCGGCATGGCTGCCGTCAACTTGCTGTCGCACGAAGCGCGCGCTGACGCGCTGGAACATTACATGGAGCAAAAGCTCTATGCACAAACCGAAGGCATGGCCGACGGCGGCAGCAAAGGCGACTTTCCTTCTGCGGCCCAGGTCAATGCGCAGATCACCACCCGCCATTACCGGCGCGGTGTGGGCGGCTTGTTCGTGACCAACAATCCCGCCGACAAAGTGCCGCTGCTGCCGGCAATGCCAGCCAAACCCAAGCTGCTCGATTTTTACGAGCTACGTTTTACCCGCACACGTAACCATTGTTACCAGAGCGCCAATAAGGCACTGCAGAACGGTTTGTCAGAAGAAGTGGTGCTGGCCTGCCTGCTGCACGATGTGTCGCAGGAGCTGATAAGAGTTGATCACGGTTACTACGGCGCGCAATTGTTTGAACCCTATGTGCCAGAGCTCACTGCCTGGGCCATTCGCTATCACCAACCGCTGCGGTTCTTTGCTGATGAAAAAGCCGGCTACACCTATCCGGATTTGTATCGCAGCATTTACGGCTATGACTATGTGCCGCCACCGCATGTGCAGGCCGCGTACGAAACCGCGAAAAAACACAAATGGTATTACGCGGCGCGGGAAGTGACGGTAAGTGATCTCTATGCGTTTGACCCTAACGCCAAGGTCAATGTTGATCCATTTGTGAATCTGATCGCCAAACATTTCAAACAGCCGGCTGAAGGACTCGGTTACGACAACAGCCCGTCAGCGCATATGTGGCGTTCGATTATTTATCCGGATTCACCGCTGTAACCAAGCGCTACCAACATGCGCCAGAGAAGAAGACTATTTGGCCTTCTTCTCTGCAGCAAGCCGCTGCTCTTCCAGCCGCAAGTTCATCGCCTGCTCATTGAGCGCGATCTCATACAGATAACCTGCATGATCAATAAACGGATTCGGGTTCTTGCCGATCAGTGGGTATTTTTCCATCATGCGGTACATGGCCGGATGTGAACCCAGCGGCACATCCACCGCCAATGCACGCAGCGTTGCGTAACTGGAGCGATACTGTTCAACGATTTTCGGATTGGCCGGATTGTTGTAAAGCTGGTAATTGGGATTCACCCCCAGGCTGCCAATGATCACCACTTTGTAATCCTTGCCGCCCTCCTTCACCGTCAACTCCCAACTGGTGCAGCCATCAGTATGGCCCGGCGTGAGATGTGCAATCAGCGTTTCATCACCGAGGGTCACCTTGTCGCCATCGTGCACAATCTCATCCATCGGATGCTCCTTGCCACCTGGCTTCATTGCCTTCAAACCCGGCACCTGCTCCGCTACCACCACCACTTTCGCACCGCTCAATTGCTTGGCCAGCGCATCCCCTTCCATGTGATCTGCATGCTCATGACTACCGATAATGAGCTTGATGTCCTCAAACTTGAAGCCAAGCTGCTCCACCGACTTCTTCAACGTCGGCACCGTGCGCTCATAATCAGTGTTGACCAGAATATGCCCGGCACTGGTCGTGATCAAAAACGACCCCAGCGATTGCGTGCCAATGTAGTAGATATTGTCGATGATGTGATGCGGCGGAAATTGCTTGTCGAGCTGCTCGGGCGTGCCGATGTTGCGCTTGAACATGTCTTCCGGCATCAAGCGAGGCAGTTGCTGCGCAAGCACTGGCGTGATTAACGCAGCTGAAAACAATGCCAACAAGATTCTGTTTTTATTCATGACGCCCCCTTGATGTCGCAGAAGCCTGTACCCGCCAGGACTTCCAACCAAGAGCTAATACTAATCCAGTTTCTGCAACGGCGCCTTCAACCACTGTCTTTCATCTGCAACTGATACAGCCAAGCGAGTAACCCGACCAATCAACCGATCCTTATGCACAAACCCGAAATACCGCGAGTCTTCACTGTTATTTCTGAAATCCCCCATCACAAAATAAGAGTCTGCAGGCACCACAAGTTCATCATCAATTTCCCGCATCCCCAAACTCAGATCAATTTGTATCTCATGCGAGTGCTCACCCAACTGCTCAGTCGCCCGTAAAATTCCGGTGCTTTCGCCACGATCAGTAATCTGCAATGGCACCGGCTTGTCATTGATAACCAACTGCAGGTCACTCATGTGAATACGGTCACCCGGCAAACCCACCACACGTTTCACATAAGTATCAGTCTAGCCCGGTGGTGTGAGAGTCACGATGTCGCCGCGCTGTGGCTGCTGATACTGCGCGAGCCGGCCTTCAGTGAATGGCACATTCGGGCCCAGCACGGTTTTGTTGATCAGCAATACATCGCCCGGCCAGATGGTGGGCTCCATCGAACCGCTTGGCACCGGGCTCCAGTCTGCGATGGCGGTGCGGAAAACACCATGC
>CANCGR010000288.1 GCA_947377625.1 Gammaproteobacteria bacterium
GTGAACTGGTTGCGATAAACCCCATAGAGTTGCTTGCGCGCACCCAGATTGTTGAGGAAACGCGGTGTCTTGATCCAGCGCGCCTTGAAATCGACTATGCCGTTTTTGATTCGAAAGCTGCTGATAAAACCGTCGGTGGAGAACGGACTGTCATCTTCGCGACTCGGCGGATAGAAGTACTCGCCACCCACCCGGTAGAACGCCCCATCGAGTTCTTTGGGAATTGTGCCTTCCACTTCGCAATCGTAGATATCGGCTTCGTAACGCAGCGGAGCGAAATAGCCGGATGCGGGACCGCCTTTGGTGAAATCGACCATGGTTAACCCTGTGTTGTTCTAATTGATCGTGCCGCAGAATATGCCACTGCTGACGGCCTTGTCCATTACAGACGTCAGGAGTAACTTTCAGCTTCGGTTCTCGCCATCCCTATAACAAGATAAAGCCGTGATCGTTGCCAACGGCAACAATCCCCCAGGAGACCTCCATGTTTCGCAAGCTGCTATTGCTCTGCTCTACTGCAACTCTCTGCGCGTCTACCGCCATGGCCCAACCCGTAGGCTGCGACAAAGCCTGCCTGGAAACCATTGCCGATCAATACCGCGCCGCCTACCTCGCCCACAATCCCAAAGCCCTGCCGCTGGCTGACAAGGTGCGCTTCAGCGAGAACTTTGTGGAGATGCCCTTCCCTGACGCCACCTGGGACACCATCACCAAGGAACTGGGGCCGGCGCAGACCTTGTCCGATCCGGTCACCGGCAACATCGGCATCTACACCGCCATCATGCAAAACGACACGCCCGGCTTTCTGGCGATTCGCCTGCATGTCGACAACCGTCGTATCTCCGAAATCGAACACATCATTTCCACCAAGCGTAATCTCAGCAGCCCGCCTACCCCGATTGGTGACCACACTGCTTATGTGCACGACCCTGTGATCAACGAAGCAGTGCCGGTTGAACGACGCCTCACGCGTGAGCAACTGACCGCCCACGCCCATGGCTACTTCAACACCCTCGAACATAACAATGGCGAAATTCGCGGCACCTGTTTCGCGCCCGGCGCCATCCGCCGCGAAAACGGCTTGCTGTTCACCGATATCGAAGGCGGCTTCAAGTCGGGGCGCTATCTGTTCAACAACAAGGTGCGACGCTGGCCAGTGCTGGTCGACGAGCAACGTGGTGTAGTAATGGCACGCGGCTTCATCGATCACAAGGGTGTGCTCGACGACTACAAACTCACCGACGGCACACCGCAGAAATCGGTGTTCCGTGAACCGCAGACCTGGGGCTTTCTGGAAATGTTCAAGATCAAGGACAACTGCATCGCATCGGTAGTGGCGACGTTTGTGCAATCGCCTTACAACATGAATTCGCCGTGGAATCCCCGATGATTGACCCTTATGCCGAGCTGGATCCACCGCGTGCAGAAATCGATGCCGTCAAAGGCCCGCTACTGCTGGTGTTCGGCAGCAACAGCTGCGGCATTTGCCGTGGCACTGAGCCGTTATTGATTGAAGCGATGAGCAGCCAGCTCGGGCTGCCACACAGGAAAATTCAGGACGGCCAAGGCCACAAGCTGGGACGCAGTTTCAAAGTAAAGTTATGGCCGACGCTGATCTTCATGAAAGATGGCAAGGAAGTGACACGCGTGGTGCGACCGGAGTCAGTCGCCGCCATCAATAACGCAATTGCCCTGCTCAGGGCAGCTTGATCTCGGTGTCAGCAATAACGATCAACCGGCTTTTATAGAGGCTGCCAATCGCGCGTTTGAAATTCTTTTTGCTGGCCTTGAACAGACGAAAAATTTCTTCCGGTGAACTTTTGTCTGACAACTGCGCCACACCGCCTTTGCTCTTCAGGTGACGCATGATCATCTCTTCCAGCTCACTGCGGCTTTCCTTGTCCAGCATCGTGATCGACAGATCAATCTTGCCATCAGGCCGCACGGTCTTGATCCAACCCTTCAGATATTCGCCGATGCGCAGCGGGTTGGAGATTTCGGAAAAATAAATCAGGCCGATGTAACGATCATCAATGACCGCTTTGTAGCCCAGCTCCGTTTCCGCGACGATCTCCAGCTCCACGCTCTGACGCGCCTGCAAGGCTCCAGGGGCCGGGACTTCAAAATCATCATCATGAACTGACATAAACAGATATCCGGAAACTGGTGCGGCAGGAAGTTTGGCAATCGCCCGCACCAGCATGTTAGCCCGCAACGCACTCCAACTTCGAGGGGAATTGCATGAAACAGCAGCGACGGGCCGGGCCGCGCGGTATCATGCCCGCTGCCTCAATCAGGAATGCTGCCATGACCAATTTGCTTGAACCACTCAATGATGCCGAACTGGCCGAACTCGACCAATTTTTGCTCGATCGCCTCGGCGAAGAAGACGATGACCATGAGGACGACCCTGGCGTATTCTCGATCTCCGGATTGGATGGTTTCCTCGCTGCGCTGGTCAGTGGCCCAGTGCTGGTAGAACCTTCGCAGTGGATGCCGGCGGTGTGGGGTGACTACGAACCGGAATGGGAAAGTGAATCGGCCTTCGAGCAGATTATGGCGCTGATCATGCGCCACTTGAACACGCTGGCCGCCACGCTGACGGAAGCGCCTGAAGAATATGAGCCAATGTTTCTGGACGGCGAAGAAGACGGCGAAACTTTCGTGGTGGTCGACGATTGGTGCGAAGGCTATGTGCGCGCCGTAGCACTCACCACCGCCCAGTGGCAGGCAGGCGGCAATGACGTGGAAGACCTGTTGGCGCCGATCTTCGCCTTCAGCAGTGCCACCGATTGGCAGGCCTATGAGCTGAATGAAGAAGAACTGGATCACCTCAGCGATTTGATTGCCCCCAATGTGCGGGAAATCCATGGCTTCTGGTTGCAGCGCAATGAAGCATCGCCTGCGCCCAAAAAATCTCCTTGGGACACCGCCCACAAAAGATAGGCTGCGCGTGAGTGTGAGCCTGTTATGAAATACGGAACACGGTGTGAGCAAGTTGTTGTGCACAGATGACAAGAAAGCCATCGCTGCCAGCGCCATCATTATTATGGGCGTTAGCGGCTGCGGCAAATCGACGCTGGCACCATTGTTGGCCAAGCAACTTGATTGCGCTTTCATCGAAGCGGATGCACTGCATGATGCGGATTGCATTGCCAAAATGCGGGCCGGCCAGCCGCTGACTGACACAGACCGCTGGCCGTGGCTTGACCGGATTGGCATGGCACTTTCACAAGCCACTGCAGAAAAAGGCGTGGCCGTTGCAGCCTGCTCTGCCCTCAAGCAGGTTTACCGGGATCGCCTACGCAGTGTGTTGAACTTACCCACCGCGTTCATTTTGCTGGATGCTCCTCATGCCGAGCTTGCACAACGACTGGCGCAACGTGTGGAACATTTTATGCCTGCCAGTTTGCTGGCAAGCCAGCTCTCCACACTGGAGCGACCTTTGGCCAATGAAGCAGCGTTGATCCTGGATGCGAGTCTTGCGCCAGAAGTACTGTGTAAAGCCAGCCTCGACTGGCTCCACACAAGCAGCCAATAAAGCGACTCGCAACGGCGCTAGTTGCCGGCCTTCTCCAATGCTTCCTTTTCTTTCTGCTGTATCAACTCAAGCAAAGGGTCTTCGGCGTTTTCCAGCACATTCTGCAGGTTTTCCAATTGCTGCTTTTGGGCGTCCAACTCTTGTTTGACAGCCACAGCCTGATCGTAGACCGTTTTAAGCTCCTTTGGTAACTCGGGCACAAGCGCTTGTTTGCCGGCTTCGACTTGCTCAGAAATGATTTCAGGAATGCCGTCTTTCACCAGCATCACGGCGATCTGATTGGTGCTGGCATTCCATACCATGCCGGCTGAGTCGACAATCGCCTTGGCTTCAGGCGGCGCATAGCGTGACGCCACATAGTAGAGCGCCCCTTCCTGCTGAATTTTGTTGGCAGTATTGAGCAGCTCCATCACGGGTGCGTATTTGTCGCCCAGCAGTGCGGTCATACGATTCTTGATGATGGGCGCATCAAAGAAATGGATGTCGTTGGGATTGAACCCTACCAAAGGCTCAATAAACGCCCACATCAACCTATTTTGCAGATCGCTGCCAATGATTAGCGACGACACACAGCCCACCAACAACAGACTGCTTGCCACCAGCGTGGCGATTTTCAAAAAACGCATTAACTGTCTCTAGTGATAAAATCAGGCGACTTCCCATTATCGCAAGTCTTCATGTCCTTACCATTGAAATATATTTCTGCCTACCCGATCGAGTTGCAGCAGCAAGTTCAGAAGCTGATTGATGAGAAAAAGCTCGGGGAGTTTTTGCAATCAAAATACCCGGTGCAACACAGTGTCGCCAACGACAACGACTTGCGTGACTACGTGATGGCGCTGAAAAACCAGTATTTGAAAAAATCAGAGCCGCTGAGCAAGATCATTTACGACAACAGGATACACGTGGTCAACAATGCCTTGGGCACGCACACCTACGCTTCGCGAGTGCAGGGTGACAAACTCAAACGCAAGAACGAGATGCGGATCAGCTCGATCTTCATCAAGGCACCGGCACCTTTGCTGCAGATGATCGTGGTGCACGAGCTGGCTCATCTGAAGGAAAAGGAACACAACAAGGATTTTTACAAACTGTGCGAACACATGCTGCCGCACTATCACCAGCTTGAGTTTGATGCGCGGCTGTTTCTGACGCTGCTGGAGCTTGAAGTTTAG